>SLSB01000432.1 GCA_007130675.1 Candidatus Hydrogenedentota bacterium
ATGGGCCGGGTGACCGATGTTCTGCCAAACCTGCTGGCATTGCGCCAGGCCGCGCGGAATCCCCAAGGAGTGCATATCATCAAGCCCCCCAACACGGATGGCACGGGCGACCTCTTTCTTGCGGATCATCTGGGCATGGCGGGGCTGCCCGTGGTCCCTGCGCTGACGCTCGAGCCCGGTATGCGCAGCGTTCTCGTGACGGCCCATGCGATGGCGTTGCAGGACATCGCGGAACGGATTCAACATGCCCTCGTGTCGGGCCGGCAGATCATCCTGACGGTGGCTGCCTTACAGCGGGCAGTGTCGGCCCATCCCGGGATACTCGAGTTTTTCGGCTACGAACCCTCGGGCATGGCCCCCATGGGCGCCGAGGCCACCCTGTTTGAAATCGGGGGCAAGCGTTTCACCTCCGAAGCACCCTACCGGCTGCGCGCGGACCTCGCCCCCACCGATGCCGCCGTGCACGCATCGGCATGGATTCCGGCCGTTGAAGGGCCGCCGCTCGAAGTTCCTCTGGCCACGGTCAAGACCTATGCCAGCGGCGGCCGCGCTGTCGTGTGGAACATCGGCAGTTTCGGACACGACGCCTTCGATATTCGCGAGCCGTTCAACGTGCCCGTCGAGAGCGACTTGTTCAACCTGCCGAAACCCGTGCTGGATTTCCTGCGCAATAAGGCTCTTTCGCCGCTCGGGTTTTCGATCGACGCGCCGCCCGGCGTGGCCAGTTTTGTGTTTGCGCGCCACGCGGCGTTCGTCAACTACAGCCAAGCGCCGGCCGAGGTAAACGTGAAGGGTCTCGAATGGAACGCGCAGTCGCTGTTGTCCGATTCAGGCAAGACCATTTGCCACGAATCGGCCCTGTTTCTCGCGCCCTGCAGTTTTGCCCTGCTTGCGTTGCGCCGCTCATGAACGGATAGCAAGAAGGTGCCCCTTGCTTGAGCCGAGTGCACCGGGTCCGCCGCGTCCATCGCGTCCATACTGTCCACCTCTGGACATGCGGCCGCCAGGCGTCTTGGTCAGCCGCCCGAACCCTCCTCGGGCATGGTGGAAGGCACCACCTCGGCGAAGTTCGGTTCGGCGCGCGGGTAGTCCGTGCTCATAAGCCAGTGGACGGCATCGACGACGGACTTCTGAAACCGCTCGCTCTCCCATACGTCTTCGCGGTGCCCCAGCGCGGTGTAATACACGCGGCCCTGCCCCTGAGTGCGCACCCAGATGACGGGGTACGGCGGGATGTTGTACATTGGCTGCCTGGCGCGTTCCTCGCCGGGGTCCACCAGCGCCAGCACGCGGATCGCATCCTCGTTGAACTTGCGGAAGAGGTACCACTCTTCGTGCAACTCCCAGCCGTCGGGGATGTTGGCCATGGCCGGGTGCTCGGGATCGGTCGCAATAATCTTGCCGGTGAACTGTCTGCCGTGTGTGGCGAACTCGGCGCCGATCATCGCAATATACGGCGAGACCTCCGGTCCTTCGAGGTCAAAGGTGTCGGTCGCCGAGTGAAACCCGAGAAAACGCCCGCCATTTTCGATCCATTCGATCAACTCGGCCTGTCCGTTGGGCCCCATGACCGGCGCCTCTTCCAGATTGGGTTGGGTCAGGTCGCCCTGGGTGTAAAACATGACCAGATCGTAATTCTTCAGGTTCTCGGCGTTAATGGTGCTGGCGTCCTTGGTCACCTTGAGCGTCGCGCCCATCTCTTCGAACAGAGGGCGCAGAACCCGCTCGGCGAGCGACGGTTCGCCGTCTTTTTCCACCACGGGACTGTGTGCAAACGCTTGGGAAGTGGTCAGAAACAGCACATTCTCCGGTACCGGAGGGGCCTCGTCGGCAAATGCAAACACGCAGCACGACATCACAACAAAACAAAGCAACCCGTTACGCACCATCATTTGAATCTCTCCTTGTCGGTCAAGGGGCGAAAACATGTGTCCGCCCATCTACTGCTGATTTCTCTGTTTCAGTACGGTGCAGCCGCGGGCCGAGCGCAGGCGGGTGTCAGCTCAGCGCACCCATGGCTACAGCGCCCAGCAACCCGCGCTGTTTTTCGAGCCGTTCCTGGATGCGGGTCATCAATGCTTCATCTAGAGACAGGATTTCGAGGGTCTCGGGCTGGGGCGGCATGGCTTGCGGATGATCGTTCAGCGCTCCGATCCCCATCATGTTCACCAGCGCATTGGCAAGGTGGGTGGCATGGGGCAAAATTGGATTGCCGGGGACCTCGGAGGGGCGGTGGTGCCCGCCGATGCTCTCAACCAGCTCGGGCGGAAGGTTCCACCGCTCGGCCACCCATGCGCCGATATCGCAATGCGTGACCCCGCGAAAAACTTCGTGTTCGGCCTCATAGACCGAACACCCTGAGGACTCGGCCACCTGAACCACCCGAGTCATATCGTCGTGGAAATACTGGGCGATCACCGCCTTGCCGATGTCATGCAACAATCCCGCCAGATGGGCCCCGGCTATCTCGGGATACGTGCGTCGGAACTGCTGCTCGAGGGTACCCGCCGCCAGCGAACATGCCAAGCTGTGGCGCCAGAGATTGTGCAGGGCGCGCACCTGCGCCGCACTGCGCCCAAACATGTTTATCACGGAGATGGTCAGGGCCAGCCGTTCGATTTCATTGAACCCTAGAATGACCACTGCCTCGGGAATACTGCGAATCGAGCGCGGGAAGCCATAAAAACTGGAATTAACCACGCGCAAAACCCTCATGGCGAGTGCTTGGTCTCTTACGATTTCGTCGGCGAGATCGAGTGCGGTCGTGCTTTCGTCTTGAACAACGCCGATAATGCGAACCAATACCTCGGGCAGGGTTGCGATCTCTTCAATCGCGTCTACGCGGTCTCGCATTACACTCCTCCCTGTTTCCCCAGGGATGTGGCACGGCCGACTCACAGACTCACAGAAGGTTTCCGCGCAACATAACAGGCCAAGTGTAACCATTATAGAAGCTTGTCTGGGAACTGTCAATAAAACGATGCTTCGCGGTTTACTGGCCCGGAGCCTTCTCGCGGATTCGAGGCAACTGTGGCGGGACGGCTGTAGCCGGGCCTGACCGCTGCTGCGCATTGAAGGATAGTTATGGTGCTCTGGTATTGTGCTCGATTTGAAGCAACACAGGAATGATCATGAAGAGGATCATTACTCCCAGAGCCACGCCAGCAACTATGAACGCGCCAAGCCGGCGTGCTTGCGCGGCCAGTTGCTCCTCCTCGTTTGCCAGGATGACCTGCTCGAAGATCTCGGAGTACGCGTCCGCAGCTTCCTCGATGGTCAGGTCTGCGGCCGCGCCTTCCTCTTTGATATGGTCTTGAGCCTCCTTCAGGAAGCGGCGCAGACCTCTGACATAGGTGCGCCGATGGGATGCATCCATCGCAACGAGTCTAGCGATGAAGATGTCATAGGCCTTCACGGGCAACCCGTTTTCGCTCACGATGCTCTGGACATCGTCGCCGAAGCGCCGTTCGACTTCGCGACGCTGTTCGATGCTCGAGTAGGTGGCCGCCTTGGTTTGGGCGTCTCGCCGATCGCTCATGGCGATGAGGGTCGAGAATTCAGGGACGGAGATGCGCTTCGGACCGGCAAAAAGCCAGAATTGGGCGGCCCCGGCCATGGTGAGCAGGCAGAGAAGGATGAACACGGCGGAAACAATCTTGCTGAAACCAAAAACCACATGCAAATAGCGTTCAACAAGACCCATGGTCTTGAGCCCTTCATATCGATCATGCGCAGAGGGTGAGGACCTATCGCAAGGCGAAAAGGCCTGATGGGTGTCGTCTGATTGCGTGCCGGATGTGCGACGGGATTCATGTTTCTCGTTTGCCGGATCCATGTCGGTGTTGTCGGCGGAGACGCGGTCATGATCCGCTTCATCAACAGGTTCGAGCACATCGGCGGACATGGTAATCTGTCTCCCGCAGCTCTTGCACAAGCCCGAACGGCCAATGTGTTCTTCTTTTACGCGTATCCGCTTGCCGCATGAACAGGTAAATTGATGCTCCATATCCAGAAAACCCCCTTGGCGCCCGCATCACGCGGACCGCACGTTTATGATGATTGGAAGGCTCCGGGGCGGCCGACAACCAGCCGCCCCGTATTCGCAAACCGGTTCAGGATGCCGCAAACGCATCCAGCATTGTCTTGCGCATGCGCTGATATTCCTCTTCGCTGATGTCTTGCGCCTCGCGCATGGCAGTGAGTGCTGCCAGCTTTTCGTGGATGTCGGGCGCGAGCAGCGCCTCAACATCTTCGTCGTCACACTCGGCAAGCAGCAGGGCCGCCGCGCCGCCGAGCACGGTGCCCACGGCAAGAGCGGTCAAACCAATGGGCCACGGTGCGGGTATCGGGCTTGGAATAAGCATCTGTCTTCACCTCCTTTTTGTGAAGCGTTGTGTTCCTTGGACGCCCTGGCATTTCTGGCGTGTGAGGCCGGTGTACGCGTTGGCGTCAAATAGAGTGTGGCACGCCAACATTCCAAAGTGCGGAACGATGGAGATTTTTTTCGGCGGATTCTCGAGAAGGCGTCGCGTTGCGCGCGATCGCTGTAAACCGCAGGCGAAAGCCCGCCTGGATGCGGCATGGAGTCCTCGAAACCTGCGCGGACGAGTGGGTTTGCAGGCTCTCGGGGAGACTTGGCGATCGCGAGCGCAGCGCGGGCCGAGACTAGGGAATTCGAGAGGCCGATCCTTTATGAAGAAGTCGCATTGGTCTCATAGGCCGGATACATCCTACGGGACCTGAACACGAGACGGACGCCCGCGCTACTCCTTCGCCCAATATGAATCGCGGAGGTGTTATTCGTTCAGCTCAAACCTGAAGCCCTGACCGGTGACGACGTCGGGCCCGACTACTTCAGGCGCGCCGCTTTCGGGCAACACGATCTTCATCTCGCAGGCGTCAATGATCTCTTTCTGTGGATCAATCCCGGGCATGACATAGATGAGTTCCATGCCGCGCGGAGTCAGTTTGAACGCGCCGATATGGGTGACATAATACACGTTCTTGTTGCGCTTGAGCGCCTCTTGGCCGTTGAAGGTGATTTCGAACATTTCATCGACGAATTTGGGCTCGCCAGGTTCGAGCAGTTTGACGGATTCTCCCTGCACCTTGATTTCTGCGCCTGTGCCCCATGAGCTGACAAACAAGATGTTGTCTGCTGCGGTGGTCAGGTCGATAAATCCACCCGGCCCAACGTAGTTCATAATTCCCGGGCCGCGGTTTGACACATTCACGTTGCCTTGGCTGTCCGCTTGGAGACACCCCAGAATGGCCCAGTCCAGCCGGTCGTAGATTTGATCAAATGCTTCACAGGACGGCACGACCCTGTCGGGATTGACGGCCGCGCCAAAGAAGATGCCCGGGGTGGCCACGCCGCCGAACACGCCGGCCTCGGTGAGCATGCGGAGTTCTTGCATGACCCCGCTCTCATAGAGCAGGCGCGCCACTTCTTCGGGCAGGCCCGTGCCAATGTCCACGACATCGCCTTTGCGCGCGTGGTCGGTAAAGACGCGCGTAGCCAGACGCGCGAGAATGTCGTCAACCGGGGCGCGCCGGGGCATGATCCCGAGGATCTTGTTGATCAGGCGGATGCGGTCAAGGCCTTCCTCGAGTTTGGTTGTGCTGTGCGGGGTAAAACAGTCCCAATACTCATCGTATTTGATGGCGACGGTCTGCTCGGTCTTGGGCCAGTAGACAACCGCGTCGACGTATTCGGCGGGAAGAAACGGTTCGTCGTACCCTTCCTCGACGAGTTCGCCCACATTTACAATGGTGCGGCCGTTGTTGTACTTCGCAGCCTTGGCGACGGCAAAACTGTCGCCGATAACAGCGGCCTTCTTGAAATAGATGTTGCCCTTGCGGTCCGCGGCGGGTGCGTTGAACAGGGCGGTATCCACCGGCGGCAGGGAATACTTGAAGCGGCCGTCTTGGGTCACCTCGACGTACTGTGTGCCATCCGGCGAATAAAGGGGCGTGCCCCGTGCCGTGCGCGGATCGATGAAGGTGCCCGCTCCCGTGTCGCTGATGTAATAGTTGCGCCCTTCGCCCTGCTCGCGGAAGATCAGGGTCATCATGCCCAAGAGCGAACAATGCAGGTCGATCTTCTTCTCTTCGGCGAGCCGCAACTGACCTTTGTAGGTTTCTGTGTGCCCCGTGATCATACGCGTATTCAAGCCCTCGAGCGCCAATTCCTCGATGGTGCCGGGCACACGGCCCCGCCCGCCTTGACCTCCAACGGTAAGCACCGTCAGATTGCGCGGATGCCCCTCCTGCTTGAATCGGTCGCGGATAGCCCTATACAGCACCGCGCACCGCTGGTTGCCCGCCATGCCTGACGTACCGATGACCGCGCCATCGGGAATCAGGCCAGCGGCGTCCCAGGCGGTCATAAACTTTGGATTGTCGGGCACCGGCACCGGGTAGTGGAGATCAAACTTGTTCCACGTGAGGCGCCAGTGAATTACTCGCGCTATCGTGCGTATTTTGTCGAGAATATTAATGAGACTACCCTCCCAAACCGTCGTATGACCCCAGCCTGTCGAACTGCACATTTGCAGCAACAGACAGCTCGCGCGCGTTATCGTAGAGAACAAGGGCCGGCAATGTCCACTTTGCGAAGACAACTGGAATCCTCGGGTGTGGCCGGCCTTTGCCCGTGACCCTGTGACTCGTTGCAAACAGGGGGTTGGCGTTGTGAAACCATGTGCCTTCTGAAGACCTCAGAACATCCGCTTTGAGGGCCTTGCTGCAGTTTGATAAAATCGTTCTTTCGCTTCACTAACTGGGTTAGGCCATGCTCAACGAAGAACAACGCGAACGCTACGAGCGCAATATCCTTGTTCCCGGGTTCGGCGAGACCGGCCAGCAGCGCCTTCTCGAGGCGGGCGTCTGTATTGTCGGGCTTGGTGGATTGGGCAGTTCCGCGGCATTGTATCTGGCCGCGGCCGGCGTGGGCCGGCTCGGTCTGGTCGACTCGGATGTGCTCGAGCGCTCGAATCTTCAGCGCCAGGTGCTGCACACCACCGACCGTATCGGCATGAGCAAGACCGAATCAGCAGCAAAGACGTTGGGTGCCCTGAACCCGGACATCACGCTACAGACGGTTCGCGTCCGCGTGACTGAAGATAACGCCGCGGACCTCTTCTCGGCCTACGATGTGGTGGTCGAGGCCACCGACAATTTCGCCGCGAAGTACCTGCTCAACGATGTCTGTCTCGAGTACGGCAAGCCGTTCGCAACCGCCGGTATTCTGGCCCTTTCGGGCCAGGCGCTGTTTGTCGTGCCCGGCCAATCGCCTTGTCTGCGGTGCGCTGTGCCTGTCGAGCCCGTGGGCGTGCCCAGCACGAGTGAACAAGGCGTGCTGGGAGCCGTGCCGGGCATACTGGGCAGTCTCGAGGCCATGGCCGTCATTCGCTACCTGGCCGGTCTCTGGAACCCCGAACCGGACGGCGGCGGCGCCATCCACAGCATCAACGGCGAAACCATGCGCTGGCGCAGCATGCGGTTTCCAAGAAATCCCGCGTGCCGCTGCGCACCTCTCTGGAGCACCTCATGACGCAAGATGCACTCATTATCGCGGGACGGACCTTCCGGTCCCGCCTGTTTGTCGGCACGGGGAAGTTTCCCTCGAGTGCCGCACTCGAAGCGTGCCTCGGCGCCTGTGACGCCGAAATTGTCACCGTGGCGCTCCGGCGCGCCGATCTGAGCAAAGCCAGTGAAGACACCATCCTGTCGGTGATTGATCGCGAACGCCATCTACTCTTGCCCAACACCTCAGGCGCGCGGAATGCCGAAGAAGCCGTGCGGCTCGCCAAACTGGCCCGCGCCGCGGGCCTCGAGCCGTGGGTCAAACTAGAATTGACGCCCGAGCCGCGGTACCTGCTGCCCGACCCAATCGAGACGCTCAAGGCCACCGAAATCCTCGTCAAAGAAGGGTTCACGGTGCTGCCCTACATCCAGGCCGATCCCGTGCTGGCCAAGAAACTCGAAGACGCTGGCGCCGCGACGGTCATGCCGCTCGGCTCGCCGATCGGCAGCAACCGCGGAATCCGCACCCGCGACATGCTCGCCATCATCATCGAACAGGCCACCGTGCCGGTGGTGGTGGATGCCGGGCTGGGCGCACCGTCGCACGCGGCCGCGTCCATGGAGATGGGCGCCGATGCCGTGCTGGTCAACACCGCGCTCGCCGATGCCGCAGACCACGCGGCCATGGCCCGCGCGTTTGCCATGGCCACCGAAGCCGGGCGCGCGGCCTATCTGGCCGGACTGGGCCCCGAACGGCTGACCGCCGAAGCCAGCTCGCCCCTCACAGGATTTCTGCACGGTAAGCCCTGACTTGCCGGGAAAGATTCGGTATCTTGCTTGACTGAGAGACGGGCCCGACTGCTTGACGCGCCGCCTATTCCCGCAACAAGACGTCGCAGGTCAGGCGCAGTTTCTCGAGAAGCTTGCGAAACAGCCCTTTTTTTTGCGCCCTCGAGCGGAGCCCCACGATCAGTTTGCGTTGAACGCGGTACCGGGTAAGTTTTTGCGGTTTGGGCGGGGCGACACTGCCTTCCGCTTCCTCGAGGGGTTTCCAGAGCGTCTCGAGCGGGTAGCCGCACGTCGCGAGATCTTCAGGCTCGAGCGACGCAATGACGTCGCGCATCAGCCGAAGTTTTTCGGGGTCGTGCGCCAGTTCGGCGACCCATTTCGTCACCGAACCCGTCTGAGGCCGGCCATGCTGATCCACGCCAATGGGATCGCCCAAGCCCTCGCGTCTCTTGCCGTTTTCTTGCGCAGCGCCATAATCAATGGTCTCGCGCTCGAACGGCACCCCGATGTATTCGTACATCTGGCCC
>SLSB01000686.1 GCA_007130675.1 Candidatus Hydrogenedentota bacterium
CGGACACCTCGGGGACCGGCTCGAAGTCCCTATCGGCCTCGACCATGGCTTCGGCAGCTTCTTCGAGCGACGCAAAGGCACGTGTACCCACAGCGGCAAGCATCGCCGCACCGAGTGCCCCTGCTTCCGTCTGTTTGGGCCGCGTCAATGGGGTGTTCAGAATGTCCGAGGTCATCTGCAACCATGTGTCGGACTTGCTTCCGCCGCCAACGGCACGGAATTGATCAACACCAATGCCTGCTTCACGGGCGCGTTCAAGACATTCTCGCAAATAAAACACACTGCCCTCGACAATGCCCCGCAGGATCTCGCCTCGCGATGTATCGAGCCGCAGGCCTGTCATAACGCCGCTCGAATCCGCGACGAACTCCGGCGGCCCGGTGGTACTGAAATGCGGCAACACGGTCACATTGCTCGGACGGTCGGGCATCTCCTCGAGGAGGCGAGGGTAGACGTCTTCACCTGTTTCCGCGGCGGCCCGGTGCTCTGCCGCTGCAAAAGTGTCGCGGTACCACTTGAGCAGACAGCCGCCCTGATTGTAGATGAACGTTACAAAACGCCCGGGTGCGGCATGGTGCTCGGTGTTGAGTCCGTGCGGGATCATGGCGCCGGGTTCGCGGCGCTGCTCGAATACCGGCGCAGCGCACAAGAACGTGCCCATGCCCAGCAGGGCATTTCCCGGCCCGAGGACGCCCGCGCCGACGGCGTTGCCGCACTGGTCATGCGCCCCCGCGACAATCGCGGCAGCGGGGGAGAGGCCAAGCTCTTCCGCCATGGACTTCGACACTTCCCCGATGACCGTTCCCGATGCCACCGTATCCGGCAGTTTGGCTTCGTCGATACCCGCCCATGCAAGAAGTTCGGACGACCACGTTTCCGCGTCAACATCGAACATCAGCGTGCGGTTTGCCAGCGAGTAGTCGGTCACGGGATCCGCGCCCAGCATGTGCGATACAAAACCGCCCCACAGAAGGAATTTGTGTGTCCGTTCCCACAATTCAGGCCGGTGGGTTTGAAGCCACAGCAGCTTGGTCAAAGCGTAATGATTGCCGAGCGTGTTGCCGTTGATGCGGTACAGGCGGTCATTGTCGAGGCGTCGGCCCAAGTCATCGACAAACTCCGCGCCGCGCTTGTCGAAGTTCAGCAGCGACGGCCCCAGGATCTCCCGGTCGCGCGATACCGGCACCATGGCTTCGCCCAGTGACGAGACGCTCAGCGCCGTAATGGGATCCTTCACACATGCGGCGCTGACCTGGGCGATGCAGTCCTTGATGCCCTTCCACACCGCGCGGGCGTCCAATTCGGCCCAGCCGGGTTCGGGGACGCGGAAATCGTATTCACGATACGCCGACGCGAGCAGCGCGCCGTCTTCTCGAAACGCGCACGTCTTGCATCCGGTCGTACCGGCATCGATGCCCAGAAAACTCATACGTTTACCCCGGTCATTTCAGTCGCATCACAGAAGTTCATCTCCCGTGCCCGCGATGCCGAAGTAGTCGCGGATGACCCAGCAGCTGCGTTCGTACGTCGCTTCCTGGCCCGCCTCGACACTGTCATGCTCGCGCCAGGCCTGCTCATAGGCGTGCCGGATTTCCGTGCCGATGTTCACTTTGGCGATGCCGCGTTTTACCCCCTCGAGCACATACTTGCGCTGCACGCCGGAGCCTCCATGCAACACCAGCGGCACATTCGTGGCATCGCGCAAGGCATCGAGATGCTCGAGGTCGAGGCGCGCCTCGACCTTCTTCTGGTCGCGCAGCGCCCCCGAGATGGCCCCGTGGATGTTGCCCACGGCCACCGAAAGCCAATCGCACCCGGATTCCGTGACGAACCGCCGCGCTTCGTCCACATCCGTGAAACCCTTCCCTGACGCAAACATTTCCTCGTAAGGCGGAGGCGGACCGGCCTCGTGGCCCAGCACCGCGCCCAACTCGGCCTCACACGGCGCTCCCGACCGGTGAGCGAGCTCCGACACCTCGCGCGTCACCTCGATGTTGTCTTCGAGTGACAGCCGCGAACCATCGACCATCACCGAATCGTAACCCAGCGACAGGGCCTCCTCGATGATCGTTCGGTAGTCCACGTGCTGATCGTCTTCATCGATGACGGGCACGTGGTCGAGGTGCAAGCGCACCTCGGGCCTTGCCCATTTGTCGTATTCCTGTTTGACCGGTCCAAGACCTTCGCCCTCGAACTTGTACCATTCGAGACGCGCGGTTTCGATCAGCCCAAAGCTCTCGCAATCGGCAATCGCCCGCACGACCGGCTCGATCATCGGCAAGTACGGGACATTGAACGCCGGCACGACCAGCCCTTGTTCGAAAGCACGCCTGACAATAGCCCCGGTATCGCTCATTCAACGGCTCCTTGCGGCAGAGCCGCCTTCATATCGAGATAGTAGTCGAGCGCTTCCGCGACGGGCGCGGCACACCGGCCCGGCGTGGCGCTCACGTGGTGGCGGTATCCATTCTTGCCCACATGGAGCAGAACATCCTGCAGCTCGGCAATCCGGGCGACGCCCGCGCATCCAAAGAAATCCTCGGGAATCGGGTCTTGCGTGAATTCGCCTTGGCCCAGATAGAAACGCGGTTTGCCATCGTGGGTCATCATACTGGCGAATGTGAATTCGCCGGGAGCGATTAAACCCGTATTGCACCCGTAGCCCCGGCCTTCGCCAACCGCGTTCGCCAGGATCGCGTGATCCGAAATGGTCCCCTTGCCCTGCATAAGCGACGGCGGCACCGGGCCGCAATGGAAGAGAATGCACTTGTCGTCATCGTCGGCGTAGTTGTTGTTCCAGTCCAGGCACATCACCGGCGCTTGAGAGGCCAATTGCAGCGCGTGCATCGCAACCGCGTTGCCCACGTCAACCTCGCACGCCGCCGGAATTCCGCGCTGGTTGAAATCGCCCAGAAGAATGCATGGCGAGATGCCGAGCTGTTCCTGCAACTCGAGCCAGCAACGCAACGCGAAGGCATCCATCGCATATTCTGCGATCAACTGCTCGATGACGAGGCCCAGCCGCACGATCTGGTCCTTGGCCTCGTCAGGCACGCCCGTCCACGAGGCCTGTCCTTCAAGACGCGCTTGCGTATCCTTGTAGGCGGCGTCCTTGGCGATGTCCTTCATGCGCTTGAACACGTGACTGAGGTCGATGGTCTCCATGGTAATGCCGTGGCGCTGCAAGGCGACCTCGTCGATGCGCACCGTCTTGAACGCGGTAGTACGCGCGCCAATGGCGCCCACCGTCATCCCGCGCACCCCGTCCACAACCCGGCACAACGCCCCGAAATACTCGAGGTTTTCCTTGAACCGGCTGCTCGAGGGATGCACGGTGTGCGGCTTGAGCGCGGTGAACTTCAGGCCGTATTGAAAGAATACGTCCATAACGGAGAACTTACCGCAAAACGAGTCCCGCCGCACGGCCGGCGCCATCTTGTCCAGGTCATCGGGATACGCCTGGATCAGTATGGGCACGTCGGCCTCGTGCAGTGCGGCCACCGCGCCCGTTTCGTCGCCGAAATTCGGCAATGAGAGTATGACTCCCTGGTATTTTCCCCGGTTCTCCTCGAGGAAATTAACGAAAACCTGGCCTTCTTTCGCCGTCTCGACCGCCCCATGGCGTGTAGCGCTCTCATCGAGCATCAGGCAGCCGAATCCGAGGTTCTCGAGAGCGCGCGGAAGTTCTGCCCGTGCTTCCTTCATCAACTCGGACGGAAAGAACCCTCGGTTGCCAAAAAACACCGCGAATGTGGTCTTCGTGGGCTCCATGACAGTTCCCCTTTCATGCTGGCGTTGGCTATTCTGGTTGCGCGCTAGTATACTGCTCTCAATGCAAACCTTCCAGGGAGGATACACGGTTATGAAATCTGCGCTCATACTGGCCGCCGGCGAGGGAAAGGGTGCATGGCCGTTCTGCGGCATCCGCCAGAAATGCACCGTCCCTATCATCAATGTCCCGATGGTTCGGCGCCTCGCGCTCGACCTGCTCGCACTCGATGTGTCCGAGATCGTTGTGGTAATCGGTAACTGCGGGGCGGCCGTCCGGGCATGTCTCGGCGATCTGCCCGAGGTGCGGTTCGTCGAGCAGCGCATTCAGAAAGGTCCCGCCGATGCAGCGCTGTGCGGCGTGGACAGCCTGACCGGACAAGACACGCTGGTCTGCCACGGCGATACCGTGACCACGCGCGAGACCTTGCGGCAGTTTCTCGATGAATACCGCGCGCGTAAGGCCGAGGCCATGCTGCTGGTTGCGCCGTGCCCGCCGGAAGCGCCCCACTGGATCACGGTCGAGACAACCCAGGACGGCCTGGTCGAAGACGTCATCGGACATGGCGAGCGTGACCTGCCCCGCTTCGCTGGGATTGCAGCGGCGCGAACCGATCTGCTTAAGACCTATCTGCTGCGCAATCCGGGGATGATGACCAACGTCGAGATCGGCGCGATGCCGCCGCCCGAGGGCGATGTGGCCCACAGCTTCGGCCTGATGCGTCAAGACGGCATCGAGGTGCACGCCTGCGAAGCGCATGATTTTGTGATTGACGTTGACCGCGCATGGCAGATTGCGCAGGCCAACCAAACCGCCGCGAAGCATGCCACCGAGACGATCGAGAACACCGTGCTTGGTGAAGGGGCCCATATCGACGACGGCGCGGAGATCCCGAATGATGCCAAGTTCATCCTCGGCCCGGGAGCGCGCATTGGAAAAGGCTGCCACATCGGGGGCTCGATGATTCTCGGCAAGAACACCCAGGTCATCAACGGCGCCATTGTCGGCGGCGGCGTATGTGTCGGCGACGATACGTTCATTCGCGATTATTGCGCGGTGAACGACTACGCGGTCATCGGCTCGAAATCGCTGGTCAAACACGATGCCGAGTTCGGCGGCGTGATGTTTGACGTGGTCTATCTCTACCACTATTGCTGCATTACCGCCTTGCTCGGGAACAATGTGGACATTGGCGCGGCGACCGTGTGCGGCACGCTGCGTTTCGACAACGGCACCTCGCCGCAGATCAACAAAGGCCACAAGGAAGTGCCTGACCCGCGGTTCGGTGATCTGACCATTATCGGCGATTACACGCGCACTGGGGTGAACGTCATGTTCATGCCCGGCGTCAAGGTCGGGTATTACTCATGCGTGGGTGCGGGCGCCATTGTCTACGAAGACGTGCCCGAGAGAACGTTGTTGCTGCCTAAACAGGAGCATGTGTTGAAATCGTGGGGACCGGAACGATACGGCTGGTAGCACAACCCCGGCCGGGAAACAGGAGGCGGTTATGCCCTTCATTCAAGGTGGCGTCATTCCAGCGCTGTTGACGCCATTCACAAAAAGCGGAAAACAGGTGGACCACGAAAAGGCTGCGGGATTGGCCGAGTTACTGGCCGATAAAGGCGTGCATGGGCTCTTCGTGGGCGGCACCACCGGCGAAGGCATGCTGATGACGCTTGATGAGCGCAAGAAACTCCTCGAGACGGTCATTCAAGCCGTAGGCAACAAGGTGGACGTGATCGCCCATACTGGCTGCCTGGACACCGCGAGCACCATCATCCTGACCTCTCACGCAGCGGAAGCGGGTGCCAAGGCCGCGGGCGTCATCGCGCCGGGGTTTTACGGCTACGACAATATGTCGCTCGGGCTGCACTACAAAGCGGTCGCCAAAGCCGTCAAAGGCTTCCCGATTCTGTTCTACAACCTTCCTGCGTGTGCAAAGAACGAGCTTTCCGCCAAGTTCATCTGCGATTTGGCCGGGCAAGTCGAGAACATCCGCGGCCTGAAGGACAGCACCGGCGATTTCACCCATCTCGGCGAAGTCATGACCCATGCCCCGAAAGGGTTCGTGGTGATCAACGGCGTGGACAATTGCACCTACCAGGCCACGGTTTCGGGGGCGCACGGGGCGGTGGCCAGCGCCGCCAATGTGGTGCCCGAGTTGTTCCTGGCGATTCTCAAGAGTGTGAAGCAAGGCGACCTTAAGAACGCGTGGAAACACCAACAGAAGCTCAGCGCCGCCGCCAAACTCCTGCGCTATGGCGCGATGGTTGCCTATTACAAAGAGGGCGTCCGCCTGCGCGGGTTCGACCCCGGCTTTGTGCGCCCGCCCCAGCGTGAACTTTCGCCAAAAGAAATTCAAGAGTTTGCAAGAGCCCTCCAAAGCGCTGGGTTGATTTAGTGCGTTAACTCCGGGGTTCTGTTTATCGGGCAGCCCGCACCGGACTTTTCTCTCTGGAACTGTAGCGCCCGGCCTTGTGCCGGGCGTCCGGGCGTGACTGCGTAACGCACCCGGCATCCCACGAAACGCCGTGCAGTGCGTTGCGGCGGCTATTTCCGCCCCAACATGCGGTCCAGCGCGTCCGACGTATGATAGACCAGCGCCTCGGGATGGTGCGGGAATGGGTTGAAATACTCGAAGGTCAAGTAACCCGTGTACCCGATGTCCTCGAGGGCATCCAATACCGCTGGCCAGTTCGTGGACCCATCGAGAAGCGGCCGGAAGGTGTCGATGTTGAACTGCGCGTTCTTGCGGTTGAACTCCTTGAGATGCACGTGGCGGATGCGTTTGCCGAGCAGCGGAATCCAGTGTTCGGGAGAGTGGTACTGCATGATGTTGCCCGTATCGAAGTGCACCTGAACATATTCCGAGTCGAAATGGTCCACGAAGTCCACCATTTCCTGCGGAGAGTGCAGAAACCCATTGATGAAGATATTTTCCATGTTCATGTGAACTTGCTGATGCTCGGCCACGTCCAGCAGTCGGCTGACGGCCTCCTTCGCGCGTTGGTCGGCGATGTCGAAACGCACCGGCGGCTCGTCGGGCATCCAGGGCACATAGGTGGCCCCCGGCACGACCAGCAGCTCGCTCGTCCCCAGCAGCCGCGCCGCGCGAATCATCTTCGCGCCCAATTCGATGCCGCGCTCGCGGGTCTCGGGGTTCTCGTGCGTAAACGGGTACGGCCAGAACAGAAACGAGCAGACGCCCGCGATCTCGAGCCCCTTGGAACGGGCCATGTCGCCGATCGCGCGGATTTGGTCCTCGCTTGCGTCAGGTGCAAGGTCGCTCTCGAGGTCGTAGTTGACCTCGACGCCGTCGAAACCCGCATCGGCGCAGATCTGAAAGCAGGTTTCCAAATCCATTTTCTCGGGATAGGGCAGTGCCCACAAATTGATGGATTTCTTCATGTTGTACCGTTTGCCGGGATTCGGACTCGCGGCCGCGACACTCGAGAGCCCGCTCGCGGCGGCCATACCCGCACCCGCTGCCGCGGAACACGCAAGCCACTCGCGGCGGCTCAAACGCGCATACCGTTCTTCTTGGTTGGCACTATTCGAATTGTTGGTCATGGGACGTCCTCCTGCCTTGCACCTGCGTCATTCTGCCGCATATTCATCGTCCACCCTCATTTCCAGAGCAAACAAACTGCCGCGCCAGTATCATCCGCCGTAGAACCTGGATATGGCTTCACCGTGTACCACCATAGAGCCTCATGCACACGGTTTCAAGCAAAGCCGCCCCAGACTATTGGCCGGAAGGCGCCTCGCCGTTGCGTTCGCGTGCCTTGATCTGATTCCATCGATTGACCGCATCATCAGGACTCGATGCCTTTGTGTCCCCGAAAACATGTTCATGCCGCCGGATCATTTTGTCGTGGGCCTTCGCGATGGCCCCGCGCAGGGTGAAACGCCCCTCGGCTTCGGCGGCCGCCGCCGCGGCCAGCAGCACGAAGAACACATCGCCCCATTCCTCTTCGATATCTGCGTTGTTGCCACCTTCGAAAGCCTCGATAAGCTCTGCCGCTTCCTCGGCGGCATCGGCGGCAAACTCAGCCGCGGTGTGCTGGCGGTCCCAAGGGCAGCCGTCGGGTCCACGTAGATACCGGGCGAGATTGGCCAGAGCCTCGAACCAGTCTTTCTCGTTTTCTGGGATTTTCTGCATGTGAGGCCGCATATGTGTTGCTGTTTCCTTTCAATTTCTCGAAAAACCAGCTCAAGTCTACGGTGTAATCGGCCGATAAGTTGTATGCAAGGAGACATAGCATGACGGTTCAATGCTGCAAATGCAAGCGCATTCGGCAAGACGGTAGGTGGCAGCCCACATCGGCGGCCACCGAAACACCGGCCAGCCACACGTATTGTCCCGCATGTCTTCTTGAAGCCAACGTCGCCATCTTCAACGAGCGCGCAAGTTTCAGCCGTGTACGGCACGCGCGCGACATCCTCAAGAGCCTGGCAGTCACGCTACCAGCGTGACACGCCACGACGCACCAGGGAGGGTGCGATTCCATACACGCCCGCGGATACGTTCGCGGGCGTTCCTGTTGCACGCACCTGGCATCGCCCAGCTCCACCTTGGCGGCCTTCCTACTCTGCGAACCGCAGTGCCGCGAAATGCTCGGGCACGTGGAAATTGAGCGGTTCGCCGATGGGCGCCCACGACGCCCAGTGGGGATGCGAATTGTCCTCCGCACACTTGTAGAAGTTGCCGCGCCAGGTCTGCCCGGCCGGATCGCCAAGCGCCCCGGCGAACTCCTCGAGCACCACCAAAGGAATCGAGTACTCGACAAGCCAGGTCAGAGGTTCCTGTCTCTCGGGAAACACGACCTCGGGCACGGAATGATAGACCTGCATCATCTCCGCATGGCGGTTGAACAGTTTCGTCGCCTTCGCGAGTCCTTCGGGCGTGCGCGCGGGGTCCTCGACGTAACTCGCGTACAATGTGCCCAGGCAGTTCATCTCAAAGTTGAAATACCCCGCGCCGGGTTTCGGCTCGAAGAAAAACTCGACACACGCATCGTTGCACACCCGCGC
>SLSB01000555.1 GCA_007130675.1 Candidatus Hydrogenedentota bacterium
ACGTTCTCCTCGACCCGGTTGAGGGTGGGCGAGGGCAAGCGGGTGCGGCGGTTGGTGAGCAGGTAGCTGAGTTCCTGGCTGCGCGGCCGCGCAAAACCGTAGCGTTTGGGGGCGCGCGAGGCCCATGCGATCAAGCCGCTTTTGAGGATGCCGTGAAAATCGATGACGATGTCGTATCGTCGGTTACGCACGTCGTTGCAGAGTGCCAGAAACGATTTTGTGGATTCCCACACGCCTTCGGGGCGGTCGAACACGAGCAGCCCGTCGAGCGCGGGATGATCGGTGCAAATGTCTGCCGATTTCTTCTCGACCACCCAGTCGATGTGGGCCTCGGGCAGGGCGTCGCGGAGAATATGGAGCGCGGGAAGCACGCGCACCACATCGCCAATGGCGCTCAATCGAATAATCAGGATACGAGGGCTGCCCCCCACCATTGTGGTTGTGCGTTCCTTACTGGTGCATGAGGCCGAGTCCATGCCGCAGGAGCGGCACGCCGTGCCCCGGGGTTGACTGCCATGGCCGTTAGGCAAATGGCGGAGAGGGAGGGATTCGAACCCTCGGTACACCTTGTGAGCGTACACACGCTTTCCAAGCGTGCGCCTTCAGCCACTCGGCCACCTCTCCACACAAGGGCCGAATTGTAGGAATTCGCACTGCAGAAAGTCAAACGGTCCTGCGGATCTCCTTGCGGATTTTTGCGCTTTTCCTGCCGACTCGCTATACTATCTCGAATCGGACAGGAGTATCCGTATAATCGGGAATATGTTTCCCTTTTGTGGGCCGATATTCAGGGGTTGGCGAATACGTGGCGGGAAGCCCGGGCGGATGTGTGGTCCGGTATATTCGCAAATTCTTTTCAGGAGGTTTGTTGGCATGGGCAACGCTCGGGAACTGACGAAAGACAATTTTGACAGCACCGTAAGCAGCGGTGTTACTTTGGTGGATTTTTGGGCCGAATGGTGCGGTCCGTGCCGGATGATGACGCCGGCGCTCGAGGAATTGGCCACCGAATACGACGGGAAGGCGACTATCGCCAAGGTGAATGTGGACAACGAGAGCGATCTCGCGGCCAAGTTCAACGTATCGAGCATTCCAACGATACTGGTGATCAAGGATGGCGAGGTTGCGCAGCAGTTTGTCGGCGTCACCTCGAAATCGGATCTGGCCCACGCCATCGAAAGCGCTCTGGGTTAGGCGCGCACTTGCGCACGCCGGTGAGTGTGCTTGGCCTGGTTGGACACGGCCGCTGGGGATTGTTACAGCAACTCAGGCGGTTCTGGTGAGATTGCCCCCAGTTTTCATCTACAATGCGTGGCCTTTGAGAGGTGCGCATACTCGGGCAAAGGCATAGGCAGCTTTCCCTGACCCTCCACAATCCGGCGCAGGCGGAACATAAAGGAGCATTGCAGCATGTCTGAGAAGGTCGTGGCCGTGGCTGGAGCAACCGGCTTGGTTGGCCGACAGATGATGTGCGTTCTTGAAGAACGCAATTTCCCCGTGAAGGCCCTTAAGCCTTTGGCGTCCGAGCGCTCGAAAGGCAAGTCGGTGACGTTCAAAGGCGAAGAGATTCCCGTTGAAGTCTTGACTGAAGACTCGTTCAAAGGTGTGGATATTGCGCTTTTCAGCGCGGGCGGCGGCACAAGCACGCAGTTTGCCCCCTTCGCGGCGAAGGACGGCTGCGTGGTTGTCGACAATTCGAGCGCTTGGCGCATGGACCCGAAGGTGCCTCTGGTGGTGCCCGAGGTGAATGCGAAGGACATCGAATGGCATGAGGGGATCATTGCCAACCCCAATTGTTCGACGATCCAGATGGTGGTGGTGCTCAAGCCTATTCACGACGCGGCAACGATCGCGCGGGTTGTGGTCTCGACTTATCAGGCGGTCTCGGGCGCGGGAAAAGAAGCGGTGGACGAGCTGCTCGCGCAAACCAAGGCGGTCATGGCGGGCGAGGAAGCGATTTGCCAAGTATTTCCGCATCCGATCGCGTTCAACTGCATCCCGCAGATTCCGCAGAGCAATGCGTTTATTGATAACGGTTATTCGACCGAAGAGATGAAGATGGTCAACGAGACCAAGAAGATCATGGGCGATGACGGCATCCGCGTGACGGCGACGACCGTGCGCGTGCCCGTGCATACCGGTCACAGCGAATCGGTAAACATCGAAACGGTCAGCAAGCTGACTGCCGCGCAGGCGCGCGAGCTGTTGGCCAGGGCCCCTGGCGTGGTGGTTCAGGACGACCCTGATGCCCAAGTTTATCCGCTGGCTATCCACGCCGCGGGCAAGAGCGAAACGTTCGTCGGCCGCATCCGCGAGGATATTTCGCACCCCAGCGCGCTGGACCTGTGGATCGTCGCGGACAACCTGCTCAAAGGCGCTGCGGTAAATGCGGTCCAGATAGCCGAGCTTCTGTAAAGCTACCGCAGCAATACCGTTTTGGGCGTGCCGGTTCGCCGGCGCGCCCGTCTTCTCTGGGGCTGCACCGCTGCAACCGCCTCGAAATACCCGAGCTGCCTGACCTCCCCTCTTTGCTTTGGACATAGTGGACACCATGGACGATATGGACAACGGGCGGGAAGGGTCTGCCATTGTTTGCTGGCCGCTTTTCGGAGCCACTCCGTCCTTTGTGCCCATAGTGTCCACTCGGGCCACGAAGTCTTGATTGGCGCATGCGCATATTCCTGTGTAGGATGTCGCATGGAGTCTTTGAGGCGTCTATGTAATGGGGACCGGCGTACCGGCCAAGAGGGGGATGCGGGCATGGCAAAGCTTACCAAAGACCAGGATGCATATGGACGCCTGATCCATGATTACTACCACGATCGCGAGGGGTTCGAGATTGACGAGCGCGACGACGGTTACATCACAGTTGGCTCGGCTCCCGGCGTCTACTTCGCCGATTACAAAGACTGGCCGCACTGCGAGCGCAAGGCTATCCGGCACGCCAGAGGCAAGGTGCTTGATGCTGGATGCGGCGCGGGCCGGGTCGCGCTGTACTTGCAGGAACGTGGTTGTGATGTCACCGGCATCGACGTGTCGCCCATGGCCATTGCGACCTGCCGCGAGCGGGGAGTGAAACGTGTCAAGCTCATGAATATTACGGAAGTGTCGCCAAGACTTGGCCGGTTCAACACGATCGTGATGTTCGGCAACAACTTCGGCCTCTGCGCCAATGCCCGCCGTGCGCGGTGGCTGCTTCGCCGGTTCCACGCGATGACCACGGACGATGCAAAGATTCTCGCGGCCAGTAACGACGTCTACCAGACCGACGACCCGGTGCATCTAGCATTCCAGAAGCGCAATCGAGCGCGAGGCCGTATGCCGGGACAGATCCGGCTGCGTATCCGCTACCGGCAGCACGCTACGCCGTGGTTCGACTACCTGCTGGCGTCGCCGGAAGAAATGGCAACATTGGCGGGAGGCGCTGGATGGCGGCTGGCTGAAGTCATGCGCAATGGCGGCTCGCTTTACGTCGGCGTTCTCGAGAAGCTGCCGCGTTCGGACTGAGGACGCTCCTACCCCACAGCAATGAGGCCCCGGGCCTCCCACTTCAACGACCACACGCGTAGTGCCTCCCGTGTAGTTTTCACGGGTTCGGCAGCGTCCCAAGGGAACTCCAATGAACGATGAAGAAGGCAAGAACGACGGGGAACAAAACCGTTCCCGCGGTGACTCGGGCAGATTCGCTACCCTTTGGCGGCTGGGCGCACTCATTCAGCTCGGAAACATGCCCTCTGGCAGCGCTGCCGGGCCGCTCGCACTCTGGCTTTTCGTGAACGAGCCAGGCCCCATTTCCCGGAAGCGCAAAGAAGAGGAACGCTAATCACTGGCACGAACGTCTCCGTGAGGACATTGTTCCCCGCTCGGACGACTGCCGTGACGCAGGGCGATCCGAAACTGGAATCCCGCGCGGCGATAGGCCACCATAGAAGCCGCTTGACGCGAACACTGTCTGGTGAGAGGAAACGGTCTGCATGTCACTGCGCGCGAAATTCAGTCTGTTCATTTTGCTCATCTTCGGATTTGTCGCGGTGGCGATGTCGCTGCTTCAGGCCCACTGGGTGCGCACGCTTGTGGTTGAGCAGAGCGAAGCGCGCGTCGCGCAGAACATCCATGCCGCGTGGAACGTCTTGGGCAGCCGCCAAGACCTGTTGGAGGTCCACGTGGAGGCTCTCGACGAACTGGGCGAACTCGAGGAATACCGCGAAGCTGGGGCGGAACGTCTCGAAGAAGTCTTGGGGTTGTATCGGGAACGCTGGCATCTTGACTTTGTCGCGTTTGTTGATGAGGGCGGCCGGGTTGTCTTGAACGGGGGTTCGTTGCGGCCCGGAGCCGTGCTGCCTTTGCGGGGCGCGCTCGAGTCCGGTCGTGGGGCATCTGTTCGCTCGGGCTATGCAGTGCTTCCGGCCGACGTGTTCGCGGAAGACGGCACTGCCATAGGCCAACGCCTGACGGTCGGCGGTGAACAGCGGGACGCCATGGTGTTGTTTGCGCTGGAGCGCCTGGATGGGGAATGGTCTCGCGAGGCCGAGTGGCTGGTCGCGGGCGTTGTGCTGAACGGCGCGCACGAGCTCGTCGATGGCATCCAGCACACCATCTTCCCGAGTGATATGTACAAGGGCAAGCCTGTGGGAACGGCGACGATCTTCCTGGGCCCCGTGCGGATTGCCACCACGGTGCAACGCGAGGACGGCGGCCGCGCGATTGGCACACTTGTCAGCGCCGAGGTGGCTGAACAGGTGCTGACACGAGGTGAACCGTGGACCGGCCCGGCGGTGGTTTTGGGAAACCGGTATGTTTCGCGCTATGACCCGATCCGAAATCTCGAGGGGATGGTCATTGGAATGTTGTACATCGGTGAACTCGAGCAAATCTACGACGACATCGCGCGGCATACGCTCTGGACCAGTTTGTCGGTGTTGCTGAGCATTCTTGTCGTGGCGCTGATACTGGCGTTTGTGTTTCTTGCGCGCATCGTGGGGCAGATTTCGGCGCTGGACCGGGCCACGAAGGCGTTTGCGGGCGGTGATTATTCGGCGCGGGCCCATATCCAGACGGGCGATGAAATCGGCAACGTGGCGCGTTCGTTCAACCAGATGGCGGCGATTATCGAGAGCGACCGCCTGCAGATCATGCGCCAGAAGGATGAGATCGAGTCTGCCAACCGCGGCTACATGGGCATGCTGAGCTTCGCCACCCACGAGTTCCGCAACTCGATCGGCTCCGCGCTACTAAACTCGCAGCTTCTCAAAGAGGGCTCGTTTGGAGAACTCGAGGGCGATGTGTTCGAGGGCGTCGAAATCATCGAGAAGAGCCTGCGGTATATGAGCGATATCAGCGACAATTTTTTGCAGCTTTCCCGTATCGAGCGTGGAGAACTTAACGTTACCAAGGCACACGTGAATCTGCGCGACACCGTGATCGCGCCTCTCCTCGAGGACAAGACCGGCCCTCTGAAAACCCGCCGGATGACTCTCGAGGATGCCGTGCCCGAGGGATTTGCGGTTCACGCGGATCCCAGTCTGATGCGCGTGGTATTCGAGAACCTGCTCAGCAACGCGATCAAGTACGGCTCGGAGGGCGGCCGCATAAGAATCGACGCGGACTCGAGGGATGGGTATGCCGAGGTCAGCGTCTGGAACGAAGGTCCCGCTATCCCTCGGGACCAGCTCGACACCCTCTTCGAGAAATTCCGGCGCTTTGATTCGGATACCCTGTCGAGCAAGCGCGGCGCGGGACTCGGACTGTTCTTGGTCAAACACGTTGTGGAACGGCACGGAGGTGAAGTCGGTGTCGAATCCACGGAAGGCCAGGGGACGCGGTTTATCATTCGGCTGCCCGCTCACGGCCCCCATGCCGCGGGTCAGCATACAGGCGCGTAATCCACTCACCAATTCTCGACGTAATCATTCAGCGGATGTATCGGAGTCAGACACAGCTTTGGGTGGCGCATTGGGCCTTCTGGCCCGTAACAGCGCCAATTCCTGGGCGAGGTTCTTTACCTGGTTCTCGAGACGTGAGACCTTTACGCTGAACTGCAGGGACAGGGCCAAGACAAAGAATATGCCGAAGAAGAACAGGGTTGATGCGGGAAACCCCGCGCCGATGAACCGCGTGACCGCCATCAATGCGGTATGGCTCAATCCCAGCACGAGAATGGCCGCGCCGGCCAGGATCCACAGCCAGGCGTATTCTTCTTTCAGCTTGCGCCGCCGGACCAATTCGATGATCGCGAGGAGCAACGCCAGCCCGAATATCAGTGCCAGTATCTTCTGCCGTGTTTCCATGCCATGTGCCTCTAGGGTTGGCCGCTGTCGGGCATCTCCACAGTCTCTTGTGGTTCGCGGCGCAGGAGGTTGAGCGGAATGACCAGGGCCATTTTGAACAGGTAATACAGGGGCCGCAGACCGGCGTGAATGGACTTTCTGGTTGTGGCCGGGCGCATGACCACGGGCGCTTCCGCCACGCGGAAACCGTGATGGTGTAGCGCCACCAGTACATCGGTGTCCGGATAGTCCACGGGGTAATGACCGCGGCTGAAAAACGTGATGACGCGCCGGTTCATGGCTTGAAAGCCGCTGGTGGGGTCGGTGACGGTCTGTCCGAGAATCCACGAGGCTACGCGGCGGAATAAGACCATGCCTGCGCGGCGGAGGGCCGGAATGGGGTAGGGCTCGCCCTCGAGAAAGCGCGAGCCGATGCAGATGTCGTACTCACCTCCCGTGACCCGGCGCAAGACGTCAGGAATATCGGCCGGGTTGTGCTGGCCGTCGCTGTCGATTTGCACGAGGGCGTCGTAGCCATGCTGCAGCGCGTACTTGTAGCCGGTCTGAAGCGCCGCGCCATATCCCAGGTTGAACGGGAGCGGCAGCACCGTGGCGCCGGCCTCGCAGGCCCGGTTCGCGGTGGCATCCGTCGAGCCGTCGTCAATAACCGCGACGTCCGCACCGGGGACATGTGTGTGCACGGCCGCAATCACCTCGGTAATGCGGCTGCCCTCGTTGTAGGCCGGCAAGATGACCAGTATTCGTTTTGCCATGGAGCGCAGTGTAAGCAGGATGCGGCGCGTGGTCAACCGCGACGGCGCGCGGCGGCGCCGCGGCCTCGACGGTTCAGAACAGCATCGGGTACCATCAAACGGGTTCGACGCGGATACTTGTCAAGGTGTACAGTACTGCAAATCCGCCCGGTGTGCCGTTGGAATGTAAAGGAGTCGTCATGCGCCTACACTTGGACCCGAAGCCCTCGGCCTCGGCGACGCCGCCCATGGACGCCGCGGGCCGCCATCAAGGGGTGGGCTACTGGCATGAGACAATCGAGGCAGTGCCTGGGGAGCCGCTTGCAGAGTCCATTTCCTGCGACGTGGCAATTGTCGGAGGGGGATATACGGGTCTTTCAACTGCCTGGTACCTGAAGAAGCACTGCCCTGACCTGGATGTGGTCGTGCTCGAGGCTGCCGTCGTGGGCCACGGGGCAAGCGGGCGCAACGGCGGTTTCGTCATGCCTCTGCTCGGCTGGGACTTGTTGTATACAGTCAAGAAACTGGGCGATGAGACCGCGCGTGACGCATACCAGTTGATGTATGAGGCCGTGAACCATGTGAAACAGGTAATCGGCGAGGACCGGATCGACTGTGATCTCGAAACCACGGGTTATGTGCTGTTGAATACATCGGAGGTGCGCGAGCGGCGTTCACGGCTCGAGTATGAAACTGCGCGCCGGCTCGGTTTCGATCATGAGTGGCTCGAAGGAGACGCCCTGGCTGCCCATATCCGCTCGGATTGTTTCCGGAGCGGCGTGTTTGACCCGCACGCTTGCGTGGTCAACCCCGCCAAGCTGGCCCGGGGCATGAAGGCGCAGGTCGAGGCTATGGGCGTTCGGGTATACGAGCGCAGTCCGCTGCTCGACCTCGAGGAAGGCGCGCCCGTGCGCCTGCGCACCGAGCAGGGCACGGTACGGGCCACACAGGTGATGCTCGCCGTCAATGGCTACGGCGCGGCTCTGGGCTTTATGGAATCGCGCATCATGCCTGTGCATACCTTCATCGTGCTTACCGAACCGTTGCGACGCGAGCAGCTCGACGCCGTGGGCTGGGGGGCCAAGCGGGCCAGCCTCGAATCGGCTCGCAACTTGATCAATTATTTTCGGCTTACCGCCGACAACCGGATTCTATTCGGCGGCGAGGACGCCAAACTTTACTATGGCGGCCGCTATTACGATCACGATGACGCTGTAAGCGAGGCGCTCAAGACACGATTCCGCGCTTATTTTCCGCCCTTGGAGGATGTCGCATTCACGCACGAGTGGGGCGGCTTGCTTGGCGTGTCGCTCGATATGTTTCCGAGCTCCGGCGTGGTGGGTAGCCTCGGCAATATTTTCTACGCCGGCGGCTACTCGGGCCATGGCGTGGCCTTGAGCAACTACGCGGGGGCGCTGGTCGCTCCGGCCATGCTCGAGGCGGCAGGCAGGCAGGCGCCTGATGCGCCACGACCGCCCTTCTTCTACGGGCGCCGTCCGGCGTGGGTGGGGCATGATCCGGTTCGTTATCTGGGCGTACAGGCCTACCGTTACGTGTTACGCGCGCAGGACCATTTTCAAGGGGCCTGAGGATTTATTTTGGGGGGCGTGGGTGGCGCGTGGGAGACCTCCGGACATTACAACCCTGCCTCGCGGATTTGCTCGCGGCGGCCTGTGCAGGTGGGGCAGAGTCTGTCGCAAAGATATCCCATGGGATTTGTGCGAAGGAGCGATACGGCGGCATCGAGCAGGGGTTGCATCTCGCAGAGCATGGTTTTGGC
>SLSB01000270.1 GCA_007130675.1 Candidatus Hydrogenedentota bacterium
GTGGAACTGGACATGAACGATGCGGGCGAGCTGTTCCGCCGTCATTCTGCGGTCATGGAAGACGCAAACGGCAGTTTCGCCTGGGTCGCCGCGTCGGGTGTCAAAGACCTCACCACGCTGCGTCTGGGCGGTTTGTTTGATGACGGCGAGGCGACCTACACCGTGCGGCTGCATTTTTCCGAACCCGACGGCCTCGAAGCGGGCGAGCGGGTGTTTGACGTGCACCTGCAGGGCGAGCGCGTTGCAGCCAACCTCGATATTGCGCGCGAAACCAACGGCGCCCGCCAGGGTATAGCGCGCACGTTCAGCGGCCTGCGCCTGGGCGAGGCATTACAGCTTGAGCTGAGACCGGCAAATGGTTCGGGGCATCCCCCTGTGCTCAGCGGAGTTGAAGTCCTTTGGGAAGGCTGACAGCCCAGCGCAGACGGCGCACATATACATGCAATGGCTCCGGGCCAAAACCTCCCGCGGCCATGGGCCATCCCGCGTCGACATTGCCGTTTCGCGCATTCCCGCAATCAGGACACGGAAAATGCCGTGGAGGCCGAGTGCATGTGCATTGAAACAGACGTACTGGTAATCGGATGCGGCATTGCCGGCGCGGCAGCAGCCCTGGGACTCGCCCAGGACCAGAAACGCAGGGTGCTCGTGGTCACGCGCGCTCCAAGCCCCGAGGAATCCAATACGCGGTACGCTCAAGGCGGTATTGTCGGCCGCGGCCCCGAAGATTCCGCTGAACTCCTCGCACAAGACATCAAATCCGCCGGAGGCCAGCGTTGCCTCCCGGATGCCGTGCGCATACTGGTCGAAGAAGGGCCGGAAGTACTCAACCGGGTGCTCATCGAGGGTGCGGAAGTCCAGTTCAAACGTGAGAAAGAAGGCAGTCTTGCCTATGCACGCGAAGGCGGGCACTCGACACGGCGCATACTTCATGTGGGCGACACCACCGGCCATGCCATAGCCGGGGCCTTGATTCACCAGCTAAAACAATTGCCCAACGTCACGTTGTGGACGGACGTGACGGCGGTGGATCTGATCACTTCGGCCCATCACGATCAGGATCCGCTGGCGCTCTACGCCCCAGTCCAGTGCTATGGCGCCTATATCCTTGATGTGAAGGAACGAACAGTGCATCGTGTGCTGGCCCGCGCCACGGTGCTGGCCACGGGCGGATTGGGCCGAATCTACCGGCACACCACCAATCCCGAGGGCGCGCGCGGAGACGGTTTGGCGATGGCTTATCGCGCGGGAGCGCATGTCATCAATGCCGAATACGTCCAATTCCACCCGACAACCCTCGCGGTGCCCGGCGCCGAAAACTTTCTGATTTCCGAAGCGCTGCGAGGCGAAGGCGCGCACCTGTACACGCCCGATGGACGCCATTTCATGGAACAGTACTCACCCGAGTGGGGGGATCTCGCACCCCGCGACATCGTGGCGCGCGCCATTCATACCGAGATGATTACGCACGGCTATCCCTACGTATTTCTGGACGTGGCGACACACGGAAATGCAAACAGCATTCGCGAGCGATTCCCAACCATCTATACAACATGCCGCGACGCAGGAATCGAAATCACGACCGAGCCAATCCCCGTCGTTCCCGCCGCCCACTACTTCTGTGGGGGCGTCCGCGTCGACGAGTGGGGCCGCACCACTGTCGAGCACCTGTACGCCGTGGGAGAGGTCTCATGCACGGGCGTCCACGGAGCCAACCGACTCGCGAGCACCTCGCTACTGGAAGGTTTGGTTTGGGGCGACCGGGCAGCGCGGGACATTGCCTCGCGGAGTGATCTCGAAGTTGTGTCTAAAGACAGAATTCCGCCATGGGAAGATGTCGGAAACCACCGCGAGCCTGACCCGGCGCTTATTCATCGAGATCGGCGCACCATCCAAGACACCATGTGGCTCTACGTGGGCCTGGCACGCAACACCCACCGCCTGGCGAGGGCACTTAACGATCTGGACCACCTCTCCAATGTGATCGAGAGGTTCTATCGCGGGACCCGGCTCAACGATGAACTCATCGGTTTGCGGAACATGGTCCAAGCCGCACGAATCATTACCCAGGCCGCTTGGCACAACCGCAGCTCGTGCGGAACGCATTATCGAGAGGACGCCCAAGAACACAACGGGCCCGCCACCTATGACCACAACGAACCTCACTGGAAACAAGGGATTGAGTTTTGACGCGTGGCCAGAATCCCTGCCCGCACCCCGGTCACTTCTCTCACTTGTTTGACGAGCTCTGCCCGGTTATCCTCCACGTAATGCAGAACTGAGAGCGAATCGCGGGGAAGAACGTCATCGGCTGGAAACCAGCGGGAAGGAGACCAAGATGGCGGAATTGATGGGGAGTGTTGGTGCGGCGTGCGTGTTGATACCTATCTTGTTGATCGTTTCAAAGGGCATCCGCCGGATGGTGCGCATCTTTGACGCCCTGTATCTGCCCACTGCCATTATCGCGGGGACGCTTGGCTTGATCCTTGGTCCGCAGGTGCTGGGCCGAGCATTCTCAGAAGGGACGCTTCTATCGCATGGCGTCTTCCCCGAGGCCGTCTTCGAGGTTTGGGAGCAGATGCCGAAACTGCTGATCAGCGTGGTGTTTGCGGGGCTGTTTATCGGCAAACCAATGCCGGGTCTGCGGACGGTGTGGCAAATGGGCGGGCCCCAAGTCTTGATGGGTTTCACGATTTCGTTTGGGCAGTATGCCGTGGGCCTGGCGACTGTTCTATTCCTGCTCATGCCCCTCTATGACATTAATCCGCTGACGGGGGTGCTGCTCGAGATATCACTTTCAGGCGGTCACGGCACCGCCGCCGGCCTTGCGCCCACCTTTGCGGAATTGGGGTTCGAAGAGGGCCAGGACCTCGCACTCGGACTCGCCACCATCGGACTGATCGCCGGCGTCGTGCTGGGCACGGTGTTTGTCAACTACGCCGTGCGCAGCAGCCGCATCACACTGGTGCGCAAACAGACAACCGAAGGCGATGAAGGTTACGAATTGTCGGCCATTCAGGAAAACGAAGACCCCGAACACAAGAAACCGCCCACCACCACGGCCGATCCGCTCTCGTTGCATCTGGGATTGGTAGCAACCGCCATCGCCTTGGGATATCTGCTGCTAAAGACCCTGCAATTTCTTGAACAGCATACCTGGGGCGCGTATACCGGCGAGCTGGTGGGCTATGTGCCGCTGTTCCCGATGGCGATGATCGGCGGCGCCGTTCTGCAGGCCCTGATCGGCATGACCGGGTTGCAGCAATACGTCAGCCGCGATCTCGTCAATCGCATCAGCGGCACCGCACTGGATTTCATCATTGTTTCGGCCATGGCCACCCTGTCGCTGACCAGCATCGGGCAAAACTGGCAGCCGTTCGTCATTCTTGCCGCCATAGGCTTGGCATGGACCGTATTCTGCTTCTGGGTGCTTGCTCCGCGCATGATTCCCGACCGCTGGTTCGAGAAGGGCATAGGCGACTTCGGGCAGGGTATGGGCATGGCCGTGAGCGGACTGCTTCTCATGCGCATCGCCGACCCCGAGAACAAAAGCCGCGCCCTCGAGAGTTTCGGCTACAAACAGCTGCCCTACGAGCCCTTTCTTGGCGGAGGGTTGCTCACGGCGCTCGCCCTGCCGCTCTGCGCACGGCTGGGTCCCGGCGTCCTGCTCGTGGTGACGGCCGTAGGCTGCGTGGCCAGCGTGGCGGTGGGCATCATGCTGTTCCGAAAAGACCAAAATTGATCCCGCATACGCATCCGGTTCTTAAGGCTGTTCATGCGTATTGCCCCAATCGCCGAGTAGGTTCAAAGAAAGTAACGCAAACCCTTCGGCTCTTGGGGCGCAGTTCTTCTCTTTGAAACACCCAGCAGGTGAGATAGCAAATTGGATAGCGAACGCCAAACGAACGAGGGCCGCTATCATTGTGTTTTCCGGAGCGCCGAAGGCGCGGAAACATACCAGCCTGCCTGCGGCACACAGGTGGCGCGGTCGTGAGAGCCCCGTCATGGGGGAAATGGGCGGCTGGCTGATGTCACGAGCCTTCGGCCCTTGTCGCTTGTGTTGCTTCCTTTTCCCTGGTATGTTACCGCGCCGTTGGCGCGAAAGGCGGGGCGATGATGAGGGCGAGCGCGTCATATGGCGACGCCTCTGCTTTCATCGATGCTTACCCGGCGATTCCGGGTATTGTTCTTCAAACGCGCGTCGTTCACAGTGTATGGTATATTCGTAGATGCTTACTGCAACGAGAGGACGTTTGATCATGCGACATGAAACATCAAGATGGGTCATTCACCGCAGGGACTTTTTGAAATCGTCGTTGGCCGCCGCTTTTCTTGCCGGGCATGCAGCGACAGCCTCCGATAGCGCCCCGAAACTATCGTTTGGCATCGTTACGGATTCCCATTACGCGGATATCGACACGCGGGGAACACGCCATTACCGTGAATCTCTGGCGAAAATGCGCGAATGCGTAGACCTGATGAACGACAAGCAGGTGGACTTTGTCGTCGAATTAGGAGATTTCAAAAACGGCGCGGAAACGGACAACATCGAGCACCTCCGGGCCATCGAGTCGGTCTATGCCACATTCGATGGACCGCGTTATCATGCGCTCGGCAACCACGACATGGACAGCATCTCGAAAGCTGCGTTCAAACAAAACGTTGAGAACACCGGCATCCCGAGAGAGCGAACCTACTATTCTTTCGACCGAAACGGGGTGCATTTCGCGGTTCTTGACGCCAATTTCCGTTCCGACGGCGAGGACTATGACAGCGGCAACTTCGAATGGACCGACGCGAACGTTCCCGAGGCCCAGCTTGAATGGCTCGCAGGCGACCTGAAACAGGCGGCCAAACCATCCATCATTTTTCTACATCAGTTGCTCGACAGAGACAGCGGGTCGCACTATGTGCGCAATGCGAAAGACGTGCGCGAGGTTTTAAACAAAAACGGAAATGTCATCGCCGTCTTTCAGGGCCACAACCACGCCGGCCACTACGCGCAGGTAGAAGGCATCCATTACTACACCCTCAAGGCGATGGTGGAAGGTTCCGGTGAAGAGAACAACTCCTACGCCATTGTCGAGGTGTTGCCCGAAGCATCCCTCACCGTCACCGGCTACCGCAAGGCATCGAGCACGGAATTGAAGACTCATGCCGAGCCGCGGTCATAGCGGCACGAATTACCCCTAGAAGAACAACGAAACGGAGCAGGGCTCCGGCCCGTGCGTCGGGGCCGGAAACATTTCATTGCTAACAGCCTCCTTGCTGTCCGTGGTCGAGCAATCGCGCAATCTTCCGCGGTCTCATTTCGCTAGAGAAGAATCCACGCGAGCAGCGATGCGCATAGGGCCGCCGACATTACGTAGAGCCCGGCGCGTTTGGCGGCCAGGGCTCCCGGCGCGTCGTTGAAAAGTCTGCGCCGGTACCACCACACGAGACCCCCCAACAACAAGAGCATTACCGCACCCAGCACGGGCAATCCGGCAAGATCACCTGGCGGCGTCGAGCCTTCGTTGTATTGCGCAAGGTAATCGAGGCCTCTGGGATCGCGCAGGCTGCCGGGCAGATATCCGGCCCACGTGCTCATTTTGGCCGCACCCTTTGCGACATGTCCCAATGCCACAAGCGGGGCGGCAGCGGTCGCCGCGATGGTCAGGAGGCGGGTCAGGCTACCGCGATAGCCCAAGGCATACGCACACCCCGCAGTGACCCCCCAGAACAGAAGGGGCAACAGCAGCAGGAACCACAGCGCCTCGAACCAGCCAAAACTGATGTCCGGAGCGAATCCGTTCAGCCAGGTGGGAACGCCTTTGCTCCACGGTACCAGCACTCTTACTTCTTCCAGCACCTTGTGAAGCACCAGACCCGTAGCAGTAAGCACGAAGACGGTTTCATACGGTTGCAGCAGCATGGATTGACGTGAGCCTGCCGTGGATTTCGCCAAGCCCACCCCGATGTTGTCGTACGGACAGACTTTGGCGCATTGCATGCACAAGACACAACCGTCGGCGGGATTGCGATTGAACGGCGCTATCTGTGACGGACAGCTCCGCTTGTCGAAACGGTCGCGAAGCGCCGGGTCAACGCATTCCCGGGTGGTGCAGTCTATACAGACTTCCGGGTCACGAACATCCAGTTGCAGGGAGGTGAAGCGGCCGTATACGGCCAAGAGCGCCTTGGCAGGGCAAAAACTGTGGCAAAACGAGCGCGGCCGCCTGTAGATTACGCCGGTCACGAAGGCCATCATTCCCAGAACAAGCAGCATATAGGCAGTAAGATAGGGCACACGGTGCATGCTCATGCCGGCCACTACGACCTGCAACACTACGTACGCGATGACCACAAACCAGCCCGCACGCAGCCACGTCCCGAGTTCGCCCTGCGGCACGCGTGTCCAGACGGCAAGCCGATACCCTGCGCGGTTAAGCAGTTCCATTGGGCAGACCGTGCACCAGGCGCGCCCGAATGCAAGCGCGATTACCACCATAACCGGCCACCACAAGCCCCAGACTGCCAGGGTCGTCAGATTGGTCTTGCGCAAAATCAACAAGTCGGCATTCGAGCTGTCTCTGCCAATATTCCAACCCACATAACCCAGCCAGATTGCGATACCCAGCATCACAACCTGGATTCCTACCGGAAACCAAGATGCGCGCAACAGGGCTCGCCCGGGAACGGTTGCCAAAAGGTCGCCGCGGAGCCATGACCGCCTGCCATGAGTGCGCTGCACTTCGGAAATTCCCTCCATTCATCGCGTCTCCTGTGTTTTTCGGGTAGCCGCTACGAAACTTCGACCACTTCATCGTACCGCTCTCGCACCTGAGTACGAATCTGTTTGATAACGCGCACACCTTCTTGGGTGGGCGTGTAGAAACGAGGTGCTCTCTGGTGCGTAGCCTCGGCGCTACACGTCAACCAGCCGTGTGCCTCCATGCGCTTCAACAGAGGGTAAAGCGTGCCGGGGTGATGGCGTAGCCGTGCCCGGCGCAATTCGGACACAATCCATGCACCATATGCCTGCGCATCCGCTGCATGATGCAGGATATGGGCTTTTCAGAAGGCAAGCAGAATTCCACTGGTCAAGAGCGTCTTTCTGTCAAGCATGGCGGAAATCGTAAACGAAGACGGACGATGTGTCAAACCGGCGAAAGAATACCTCACGCGAGCCACTACGCACGCAGTTATGGTCGGGATTCGCGCGCGCCCGCAAGACCACAGGCAGATTCAATTCCCCATTCGAATGACCCCCGAGATAGCGATAACGCTTTACGACGGATATGTCGCCTACCCTTGTCGGAGAAATAAGGAAGGCGGTCCGCTGACCAAGCACCTTTGTGGATTTGACCCCAGCCGGTTTGATTCGAAACAATACGGCATCGGTTGGATTCTTTATGAAACGCGCTTCAGGCTTTCCGAAAGAGCCCCAAAATTCGCAAGATCTTTGTTGAAGGGAAAACACATGCCTTATAGAAATCGAGTCAAGGGGATTCTGCAGACGGTCTTCGCGTGCGTTTTGTGTTGTGGGCTGGCCGTCACTGCCGCCGCGTCTGACGAACCGGATTACCTCGCCCACGTGACCGCCTACGCGGATGCGATGATCGAGCACGGGCAGGATCGTTACGGCGACACGCATACGCCCCTGTTTGTCGAAGAACTCGACCTAGGCACCATGCGGATGCTCGAGGGGGAGGCCCTCGAGGCGGTGGAGGCCATTCCGCGCGAATATTGGGGCATACGCCCGCACGATCGGATGCTGGGCGGCGCGAATCCGCAGCACTGCGTGAATCTCTTTCAAATCCTTTACGCTCTGACGTCAATCACGGGAGATACGCGGTATACGGAAGCTGCCGACGCTTCGTTGAAACACTTCTTCGAGCACTGCCAGAGCGACGCAACCGGCCTGCTGTATTGGGGCGAACACGCGGGCTGGGATCTCCGGACGAACGCACCGCTGGAAACACGGTCGGGCGACATCCACGAATTTTACCGCGCCTGGCCGTTGTGGGAACGCAGTTGGCTTCTCGCCCCGGAGCCGTGCCGCCGTTTTGCGCTCGGGCTTTGGGAACACCAGATTGGCGACCATGAAACAGGCGATTTTTCGCGTCATGCCCGAATCAGCAGACACGGCCCCGCAACCAACGCTCCGTATGCGCGCCATGGCGGCTTCTACATCGAGACGTGGGCCACCGCATACGCCGAGACCGGTGACGACACCTTTCTTCGGGCAATCGAAACCGTGGTGGACGGGCTGGAACGGGCACGCATCGAGAGCGGAGGCTATCTTGTTGGCGGAAGCACCGAAACCGGCAGCCGCCGCACCCATGACGTTTCGCTGGCCGTGTCTCTCGAAAATGCCGCTCAAAAGGTCCCCGCCGAACTTGCCGGCAAGATGCGCGCTGTCGCCGAAACCAACGACGAGGTCTTCGCCGAGCACCATGCCAGCCGGTCCGCCGACAGTGCACGCGATACCAATCTGTGGACCAATGCCTACGGCGGCGGGCCTCGCGCCGGACGTGCCAACACGCTCATGCTGCGCTACCGCCAAACCGGCAACGACGCGTATCGCCGAGTCATCCTGGCCGAAGGAGAATTGTACCGCGACCAGGAAATAAACCTGACCAGCCCCGTATGGCCGGGGACGCTCGGCGACGCGGTCTGGCTTATGCTCAATGCGTATGAATTGACCGGAGATGACGGCTATCTCGAAGCGGCGCATCGTTACGCGCGCGA
>SLSB01000419.1 GCA_007130675.1 Candidatus Hydrogenedentota bacterium
CAGCGGCAACATCGTAGGCCGGGGGTCCTATGCGCGCGCCCTGGTAGTCAATGAATCGCGGAATGCCCTCCGTAATCATGATATTCTGCGACTGGAAATCACGGTGAATGATGGTCTTGGGCAAGGCATCGGCCTCGAGCGCCAGCCGGTCGAATTCGTCCTCGATAGCCTCACGCGAGCATGGCTGATGCCCGCACACGCCTTGGACAAAGCGCTCATAGAAGTAGCTGGTTTCCCATCGGAAATAGTCAAAGTCGAATAGCCGCGTCGCGAGAAGCTCACATTCGTCGACGTGGATCGAGGCGTCCACGTGGAGCGCGATAAGGCTGCTCAGCACACGGCGGTACATGCCTTCGATTTCGATTGGCGTGCGGGGAAACTTGAGATAGTTGTAGAGCGAGAGGTCGCCAAGGTCCTCGAATTCGGCACGCATCGACGCAGCATTGGAACGTAGCAGTTTCGGTACGGGGACACCGTGCCGGGCAAAGAAGCGCGAGTATTCGATGTGGCGTTCGTAGTCAGGTTCGTCCGGCTGGCACACCATGCGGACTACCGTTTCATGGTTCTCCCGTGCGCGGTAATAGCGCCGCCCGGAACCGCCAACGCCAATCGGGACACCGTACCGGGTGGCAGGAAAGCCAAGAAACTCGGATTCATCAAGCGTTATATGGAAGTCCGGGCCAACAATGCAGTTTTCGTAGCGGATGCCGCTCGCGATGCGCGCGCCCGGAAGAACGATGCAATCGCGCAACTCCGCCTCGGGGTCGAGTCGGCACCCCTCCTCAAGGATGACATAACCATCGAGGTGTACATCCCGCCCCTCGACGCCGCGGCCGGCATGGATCCATTCTCCTTCTCCGCGTAACGCACCAACGACGGCAGCCGCATACGAGGCCGGTGTCCCGATGTCGTGCCAGAGACGCCCTGTAACATCAACACTGCCGACGGTCTTCCCAGCAGCGGCCGCGGCCAGCCAGGCGTCCACGACGTTCGAGGCGCCCTCCGGCAAATACGCGAGAAACGCGGGATCGTATACAGCGATACCGGTGAAGGCGAGGACACGCCCACCACCGCAAACCTCCGCGGCGTCCCGCACGTCCACGACAACGCCGGCCGGGTCAACGGCGACCTTGTTGAATGCGGGGTAGTCATGCAATGCCAGCGTGGCGATGTTGCCCGAGGCGTGGTGGGCTTCGACAAGCCCAGCGAGCTCGATGTCCGTCAGAATATCGGAGTTATGCACAAGAAACGGAACATCGCGCAGGAGTGATTCCCCATTCTTGAGCGCCCCGCCCGTCCCCAGCAGGACGTCCTCATGAAACAAGGTCACCTTGTCCCGGTACGGCGAAGCCTCGGCCCATGACGCGATGACGCCGGATTTGTGGTGCATGTTGAGGCCGATGTGTTGCACGGGAAGCGCGGATACCCGCTCGAGTGTCCGCGACAACAGCGAACGCCCGAAAACAGGCAGCAAAGGCTTCGGGATGTGTTCGGTGACAGGCCGCAGCCGTTCCCCGATACCCGCAGCAGGCACAAATGCATTCAACCTCAGCGGCACTATTGACTCCCCTCATCAGAACCGGGGCAAATCATCGCATAAACGCCGGCCCGATTGGAATCAGGAAGCCTCCCCAATAAGACTGACGCAACGCTGAGTAGTCCGGGTCGGGCGGCGAAGGACAAGATATCGAACCGCAGATGGGCGCAGATGACACTGATCCCAAAGAATGCGGTGCGCGAGAAAGAAATGAGAGGAAAAGGGTGCGGATGGAAAGACCTCGAAGAGGTCTAATTTGAGTAGCCACGGGCGATAGCCCGTGGATCGCCGCCGCCCTTCAACGCCAACCCTGAAAGGGTTGAACATGACCGCGCACATCGTTGTTGTTCAACCCCATTCGGGGTTGATGTTCTTGGGGTATGACGGAGATCCATGGGCTTGCGTCACGCGGGCCCGCGTGACTATTCACATTGGACCCCTGTTCGGGGTCCTCGCGCAGAGAAGCGCAAACCAGCGGCTTGGCGAGCCGAAAAGATTCAACTACAGAAGACTTATGGAGGAGGAGGCATGAACTTCTTGCCAAGAAAACGGGATTCTTACGGGTGGTAGTACAAAGAATGCGGGGAATCCGGGAACGGACTGCTATTCGTCCTGCAAATTGCACGCAGCAGTAATGGTAAATGGTCCCTCGCGTCACCCCTGCGAAAGCAGGGGTCCAGTCTGCGTGCGGGTGCATGGTAACGGATACCACAAGGCCTCTGGATTCCTGCGTACGCAGGAATGACGATAAGAAAACCCAGAGGCGGACTGGCGGCCATGCGGCTCCATTAGAAAACGTAGCCCGTGAATTGCTGCTCGTTGCAGCCCCGTCAGGGGCTACCTGAGACAGCCCGGGGCAAGGCCCGCGGTCACGCGTGCCGACGCCCCGGGAAACACGCCCCATACGGCTGAGCCCTGAAAGGGCGAGCTGGAAAAAAGGTGTGTGAATCTATCTTTCTTGGGTCCAGGACGCCCCGTCCGGGGCAGCAAAGAAGTGAGAAGAACTCGGAACAGGCACGATCGGTTTTCAATTCATCTGAGCGCTGAAGGTCTTTTCGATAGTTCCAAGGACTAAACTTCAGCTTGATTTCGGACGCTCCCCTTGCAGAATGGAACACGGCGGCGCTGGTGGCCGCCGTTATCCTTCCCCTACAATCGGTCACGGGCTGTTCTTTAGCGTGCGACGCCTCACTGCCCGTTGTCATACCGAATGACGCCGACTGGCACGGCAGCCAGTGAAACCGGTGAGAAGTTGCAGGTGCATCCGGCGGTCAGGTTAGGCATGTTAAGCACACCGTTGGCCGGGTACAGGTTGTTGTTTACCGAGCAGGCCGGCCGCACGGCAAGAAACGGCGTGATCTCGAGGGTGTCGAGATCGATCCAGGCCGAATTGCTGCGGTACCGTGTGGTTACCAGATGCACGCTGGCGCGTGTGCCGGTGCATCCTCGCCGGACCCAATTCAGCGGAGACTCGTGAAGCGGCTCGGCCGAGGGCAAGACGTAGGCGCGCAGGGTGTCGTCATTGCCGGTCAGGAGCTTGTCGCCCGCGATGAACCCCGGCACGCCGGTTTCGGGCCGATCCCGGCCTTCTACGATGAAACGCATATTCTGCTGGTCCGCGGACCGCTCGAGCAGGGGCGACCCGTCAGAGGCGTTATAGACACCCGCTGGTGTGACGAGAATGTCCAGCCGTGAACTGTAGCGCATCTCGGCACCTCCTTCGCGCTCCCACACCAAGTCTCCCGTAGCGAGATCGAGCGCGCGCATGCTGCCGTCGCGGGTCTCGTCTTCACCGCGGCGCAAGTTGGCCACTTCGGCGCAGAACACGTTGCCGTTGCCGACGGCGAGGCTCAGGCGTGAGCGGGCGAACTCCATATCCCAGAGCAGTTCACCCGTGTGGCGGTTGACACACAGCAGATGGCGGCCGCTCGTTCCAACCAGGAAATCGCCGCTGACGCGCAGGTTTGTCCACTGCGCTTTGAGACCCTCGGGGAGTTCTATCGCGCCACTGAGTTCGCCCGTGGCGGCGTCAAACACCATGCAGACTGTTCCGTCGCTGACGTAAATTGCGTCATCGAGCACCACCATTTGCGTTGCGCGCGACAAGCTTTCAGACGGGCCCCATATGGGTCTTCTGCTTTCGCGGACCACCTGGCGGGCAAGCGGCTCGTCGCGCGGCTCAAGACCGATGGGCACGCCGACCTCCCACAGCTTCCGGCCGGTATACACGTCCGAAGCGCGCAACTCGCCTTCCTCGAGTACGACCAGGCGCCCCCCGGCCACGCGGACCTTTTGTTGTCCGGGGAATTTGTGCCATCGCCGCTGTCCATTGAACCACAGCATGGCCATGGGCGCACGTAAGAATTCGTCTTCCGAAGCGCCGGTATTGGCTGCATTAGCCCCGGCATGCGACCAATCCGCTGCTCCGGGCAGGGAGCCTGACCGGGCCACCAGGACGTAGCCGCCCGCTTCTCGAACGTCCGCCCCCGGAAACGCCTCGCCCCGGAACGCCGCCTCGAGGTCAGCCTGTACGGCCAACGGTCCCCATACACATGCCACGCCGCCGTACGGGCGCAAGGCGTGAAAAACCGCCCTGGCCAGTCCCTCGTCATCCGCCCCCTGCAGGCTGTCGGGAGTCTCGGACACAATCAGGCTCGCCATATACGGAGGGAACGGATAGGTGACCGGGTCGCCCACAACCACCGCCGCCTGCTTGCCATAGAGCCCTGCCCGGTGGAGATGCGTGCGAAGTGCGGCCGCCTTGTCGGCGTTGGATTCAAGGGCAATTATGTGCAGGTCCGACTGGCGGGCCAGTTCCTCGACCAGCCGCCCTTCGTCGATCCCTAACACGAGGGCATACCCTTCACGGACCCCGGTAGCCTCGAGGATCGCGGCTGCCCTTTGGGTCCACTCGTCACGTGGAGGGACCGTCGGCACGGGCGCTGCCAGATGACGCACGTTCCCACTGTTCTCTTCCGCACCAGCAAAGGCATAAATCATGCCCTCGACCGTTACCACGAAGAGCCTTCCATCGGCGGCAAGCATCCGGTTGGGCGTGCCTTTGATCTCCTTGCGCCACAGGATCTCCGGCTCATCGCCGCCCACGGCAATCGCCTCTACCACGCCAGCAGCGCCCGCATATAGCCGGTCCCCGGCCTTGATATGCACGTGACTCGTGGCAGGCAGGTCCCAAAGCCGGTCGAATTCGCCAACAAAGGTATCGGGATGCACATCACTGCGGCGATAGAGCGGAATCTCGCTTTCATCCCGTTTCACAAGCCTGTGCGCTGTGATATCACGCGCCAGGATGCCCTCGCGGCCGCTTTCATACATGGCGTCATGCGTGAACACCGGCTGGCGGAAGTCGAACAAGGTCCTCTGGTTGCCCGGATCGGCCTCGAGACGCGTCAGCCCGCCGGTATACAGCCACCGCCCGTAGTCGGGGTCTTCTACGCGCTCCTCATAGGGACGCCCGAGGTCGTACAGGTCCCCCGCCTGGCAGAGAAGATTGCCCACCCCGGCCACGAACCAGGCGCCCTTGGGATGCCCGACGCGTCCGCCCCACCCCATCGTGTATTCATGAAGATCGCCGGTCTGCGCATCGAGCAGGGCGGGAAGCTGCGCGCCGTTGGGAATCACCAGTTTGTCTCCGATAATCGCAAAGTAACCCTGCGGGGTCAGCCCGGAATCGAACCCGATGCCGTGGTCCCAGTTGCTCCTGGGAATGCGATGGGATTCCGTGTTCGACCAGACGGCTTCACCCGTTTCCGCGTCGACTGCGTGAACAAATATGCCCTCGGTCGGCCACAGTCCCGCGCCAAAATAGATCACTCCGTCCACCAAAACCGGGCCGCCACGGGCCGGGCACAACGAAACCAGCCGGCCATCGCCAATGACCCGGCGTTCGGGTTGGTCTTCGGGAAGGCCCCGGAATTTCCAAAGCAACGAGCCATCACCGGCATCAAGGCAATACAAATGCCCGTCATCCGACACGAAATAGACCTTGCCATTCCACGCCACGGGAGCAAAGCGGACGGGCCCCTCGGCAAAGAACCGCCAACGCTCCTGCCCGGTTTCCGCGTCCAACGCCGTCACACTATCGGTGACCATCGAGGGAACAAACAGCATGCCATCGAGCGCCACGGGCTCATAGGATTTGTCGAATGCCAACCGGATTTCGTGTGGAAAGGCGGGCCGGGGCGCCGGCAGCGTCCACGTCCAGCGAAGCTCGAGATCATCCGGCAGGGCGTGTGGCGAAGCAGCGGTTCGCCCGCCATCGTACCGGAATTGGGGCCAGCCGCTGGATTCCTCGGCGTCTGCCATGAACGCGAACACGTATATGCTCAAGAGCGCGACCGTCACCATCTTCGTAAGTCTGCGACAAATGTCATGTCTTATCATTGGCTTTACTCTCTCCTTGCCCCGTTTTCCATCGGCAATTCGCATCAGCAACCCCTGCGTATGAAACACGCGCCGTTCGAGAACGTCGAGTTTCCCGGTTAAAAGGCATGATGCCCACCTTGTCGGGCGTAGTCAACCGCAAACCCCCAAAATCTCATGTCAGACAGGCGTCTAATACAGTGTCCAAGCGTAAGCATCTGTCGATCCAGGCGAGCATCTCATGACCATACGCCCACCTCATGGTCGCTTCCGACACGTTCAACGCACAAACGGTGGTTCACCGTGAATCTGTTCGGCCAGCGCCAGCGCCTCTTCCACAGCCTGCCGCGGGCCACGCACAATGAGCCAGACGCCCCCCTCGGCGCCGCCGATCCCGCCGGCAGCACATTGGAAGACCTCGACACCAGCAAGAATCCTCATCGCTTCCAGTTCCGTCACGATATGGCCGGTTAGGAGAAACATCGACGGTATACTGTTGAGCGATTCGACCGGCTCGCGCATCTTCAGGTGCATCCGGGTAACATCGCCGCTGATTTGTTTCTCGAGTCCGATGGGAATTACGAGGTGGGCCTTGCGCGCCACGACATAGGGCATGATCTTCCCGCTCGTTCCTCCATCGGGGGCGCCGATCATTACCGCGGCGGTCTGGTTCGGATAGTCCAGCGCGTTGGCGCCCTTGATGACGACGTCGCCCGGCTCGAGTTGTTCCAGGGCTTCTTCCATCGTCATCTCGGGCATGTGCTCGCCTCTGACAAGCACCACCTCGGACACGGGCGTTGCATCAGCGAGCAGGTCTTCGGCGGTTTCCGGCCGGATGCGGCCATACACATACGCGCCCGGTTCAATGGATTCACCCAGAAGCTCTTCGGCGATGTACGTATTGGTGGTTCCTTTGGTTACAATGACCTTGCCGTTCACGAGCGCCTCTTGGACGATCGGCATCTCGACAACCGCCTTGGCGATCAGCCGCTTGCTTTCGGCCACGGTGAAGACCATGCCTGCCTGAACGATCGTTTCCGCCTCGTCGTGCGTTTCAGCAGCATGGACGGGCGCCGGATTGCCACCCAACAGCCATGCAAAGCACAAAACCGCCGCGCAAAGCCCCCGGCTGGCGTGGCCAGATATGAATTGGCCCTTGATGGCTGCAACTACCTTCTTCGCATGTTTCTTCATTGCTGTCTCCCGTATTTGTTGTCTGCTCGTGCCGTAGTGGACGCGCAATACCGCGATGTGCCCCAAGGGAAAACTGTGGTGTGCTTGGCAGCTTTCGAGTCTGAGTGAAACAGAAACGGCCCCGCGATTCAAGCGCACCGATGAGGCCGAGCAGGTCCAATGACCGCCGGAGGCAGGTGTGGCGCGACCGGCACCACAGAAAGGCTGGCCTCTTTGGAGTGCGGTGGCTTGCCGCCGCTTTTCACGAGGCGCACCGTAGAGCAAAAGGACCTCTCTTGTTCGTTCGGCTTCCGCTATCCACCCATCCCGCACCTGCAAGGATGCGCGTTACTTTGCTTCAAACTACCCAAGATTGGGCATTCAATTTGAATCACACCGTGCCTCGAAGCATACTCGTGCTGATACGGCGCGCTCTGTGAATCATACGAACCGCGCGGCGGTCTGCCGTATGTGAAAAACTTGGAACGAAACATTTGGGGCGCGAATAGGCCTCGGCTCGAGGGAAAGGCAAGGTCATGCACACATATGCACTTGGAATCATGCTGGCAGGGGCGCTCTTGCTTGTTGCAGGAAACGCCATGGCTATCGAGATCGGCGAACAGGCCCCGCCGGTCACGTTCGAGACGCTCGACGGTTTCGAGCGGCACATGGACAATTATGACACGCGCGGGGGAACGGTCATGGTGTTTCTGTCGTCCCGGTGCGAGACGACCGAGGCGCTGATGGAAGAAATGAACGAACTCCACGTAGCGAACCGGTTCCAAATTCTTTTCATTGGCGTCAGCGCGAATCCGGAAGAAACTGGCGATGAATTGCGCCGGTTTGCCACGAATCTCGGCGCGATATTCCCGATTTACCGCGACGTGACCGGGGAAGTCAGGGAAGCGTTCGGCGCCACGACAACGCCGGAATTCTTCCTTCTCGACAATCGCGGGCGGCTTCTTTATCAAGGCGGCTTCGGCGGTGCGGTTTACGAGCCGGGGCTCGAGCGCGCGGTCACGCAATACCTCAACGGGATCGCGGTCGAGACCGTGCGAACGTCCATCGAGGGCACGCCCATCGATGCGCCCGGCCCGCCGCGCGAAATCGAGAACCGCTATGGCCTGCCCATGGTGCGGAGCCAGTTCATCTTCCAGGAAGTGCCCGGCGCGGCGGTCCACCATTGCTCGACCGTAGCCGAAGCGCCCAACGGCGATATCCTCGCGCTATGGTATGGGGGCAGTTACGAATCGGCCGAAGACCAGGCGCTGTACATGGCCCGGCTCAAGCAAGGCGAGTTTGCGTGGGATGCTCCCGAGCGCGTGCTGGTGAACCCCGGCCAGCCCCCCGGCAACGCCGTGATCTTCCAGGGACCCGATGCGCGCATGTACATCATCTGGGGGCGGATGGAGGGCACATGGCCGAAACGGCGCGGGTCGGGGTGGAGCGATTGCCGGTTGCTGGTGCGCACGTCTGATGACAACGGTCATACGTGGAGCGGCGACGCCGAGATCGAAGGCAGCTACGGCTGGCTGCCGCGCAACACGCCGGTAACGCTTGCCGACGGGACCTTCGCGCTGCCTATCAGCGGGCGCGTCGAAGGCGAAGGCAGCGGTTCGTTC
>SLSB01000660.1 GCA_007130675.1 Candidatus Hydrogenedentota bacterium
CCGAGACCCGCTCGAAACGCCCAGGCACGCTCGGGGCGCTTGCCAGGCCTTTTACGATGGCGCTGAGCGGCAGCTCGAGCCCGCCGCAAATCGTGATTGCACACAACACATTGAGCACGTTGTGCTTGCCCACCAACGCCACGGCAACCTCTGCCTCGCCCCAAGGCGATTCGAGGCGGAACACCGTCCCCGGACTGCGGGCGGTCACCTCGTGCGCCTGCACATCCCCCCCGCTTCCGTAGGTGAAACACGGCACTTTCGAGCTGCGAATGAACGATTCGGCGGCGGAGTCCTCGATATTCACGGCGGAGAATTTGCCGGAACCCTCGAGCTGCTCGAAGAGCAGCCGCTTGGCCGCGCCGTACTCTTCCATGTCCTTGTGAAAATCTAGATGGTCCTGCGTGAGGTTGGTGAAGGCCGCGACGTTGAATTCGATGCCTGCAACACGTTCCTGGGCGAGAGCGTGCGAGCTGACTTCCATCACGACATGACTCTGATGCGCCTGGCGTGCCTGCCGAAACATCTGCGCAAGCTCATCGCCAAACGGGGTGGTATGCCGTGCGGGCAGGGTCTTGCCCGCAATGGTATACCCCAGTGTGCCAAAACACGCCGCCGGGCAGCCGCAGGTCTTCAGGACATGCTGGGTCAACAGGGCCGTGCTGGATTTGCCGTTTGTGCCTGTGATGCCGATAACGGTCATGGCTTTTGACGGGTCTCCGGCAAGCCGATGGGCCAACAGACCGAGCACGCGGCGGGGTCTATCAACCTGGAAATACGGCAAACCTGCCAATTCGGCGATATCTGTGCGATTTCCGATGATGGCGACGGCGCCCCTGCGCGCGGCCTCGGCGGCATGCTGGTGCCCGTCGCTGTGTTCGCCCTGAACCGCGACGAAAACCGCGCCAGGCGTCACCCGGCGCGAGTCTTCCACCACTGAAGAGAGGTCGGCGTCTGCCGCCGGCTCACACTCCACTTTTAGCCATTGTAACACTTCCCGAAGTTTCATCATCCACTTTCTTGGGCTGGTTCGAAAACCGGAGGCGGCAAACTCCCACCTCGGACACCGGCGTCCCGGGGGGCGGATCCTGTTCGACCACCCAGCCGCTGCCCTGAGTATCCCACGCCAGCCCCAATTCGGCAATTTGCTCCCGGGCCTGGCGTTTCGTCATGCCTTGGAAGTCCGGCACCACCGGACCCCAATAGACAGAATCCGTGGGTAATGCCAGAAGTTCCAATCCATCAAGCTCGGCGAGAACGCTCTCCATGTCGGGCTCGATAATGGCCAGGGGTTCCCGGGCCATCAGAGGGTCGAGTTCGGCGCCCTCTTCAGCGAGGTAACGGAAATCCTCGCGTACGGGGTCCTCTGGACAGTTCATGCGGATAAGTGCGTCGCGCACAACTTCACGGAACACCGGTCCGCAGACAAACCCGCCCCAGCGCTCGCGAATGCCGGGCTCATGGACCACAATCGCCGCCACCACGCGGGGACGCTCCAACGGGGCAAAGCCGACAAAAACCGTATTGTACTTTCCGGGCGCGTAGCCGCGGCCGTCGGTTCGAGCTACTTGCGCGGTCCCCGTCTTACCCCCGACGCGGTACTCGCAGATGCTTGCGCGCTTTCCCGTGCCGTGCAGAACAACTTCGTGGCTGAGCTGCTTCATTGTCTCGACCGTGTGCGCCGAAAGGATACGCTGGGGAGCGGGTTGCTCACGCGGCAAAACCCGCGTGCCGTCAGGCCGGGTGAGGCCCGCTACGAGATGCGGCTCGACCAAATAGCCGCCGTTTGCGATAACCGCAAAGGCCCGCGCCAGTTGGGGCAATGTCACCGAGACTTCCTGGCCCATGGGAAGGGATCCCATCGAGAGGCGCGACCAGGTGCTGCGTCCGCGGAAAATGCCTGGGCTTTCCGCGCCGCCGAAATCGGGGCTTGTGCGCTGCCCGAAACCGAAGCGCCGAATCCATCCCTCGAGGCGTTCTTCGCCCAGCATGGCGGCCACTTTGATGAGTGCGATGTTGCTGGATTGGGCATAGGCCGTCCGAAACGGCTCGATGCCGAGACTGTAGAAATCCCGAATTCGGTGTCCATACGGGTTGAACGCGCCGTTTTCACAATTGATCATGGTTTCGGGCGAGACCAAGCCCAGTTCGATGGCCGCCGCGGCGGTCACGACCTTGAAGACCGACCCGGGCTCGAACACGTCGGTCACGGCAATATTCTTGCGTTCTTCGTCCGAGTGCTCCGTGAACCGGTTCGGGTCATAGGCCGGGATGCAGGCCAGGGCAAGAATGGCCCCGGTATGCGGGTCCATCACAATCCCCATGCCTTTTTCGGATTTGGTGCGTTCAAGCGCTGCCGCCAATTCTTGCTCGAGCTTGTACTGAATGGCGCTGTCGATGGTGAGCGTGACGTCGGCCCCCCCTTGTGGAGGGACGTACTCGAGCGTGCGCGACAGCAGCGGCCTTCGGCCCGAATCCACCCTCGCGCGCAATCTTCCGGGCGTCACTCGGAGTTCGCGGTCATACTGCATCTCGATGCCGCCCGATCCCACACGCTCACGATTGACAAAACCCAGAACATGGGCCGCCAGGGTGCTCTCTGGATAAAATCGTACAGGCTCGTAAATGAGCCGAAGCCCCGGGTTTTCCAGCCCCGGGAATTGCTCGAGCTGTTTCAGGTGGTCGGCACTCAACCAGCGTTTTACATATGCGAACCGCAGGGGCTCGTCTGAGTCATTGCGTCGTGTGAGCCGGGCCAATACGAGATCCTCGGGCTCGCCCAAGAGATGTGCCAGTGCGGCGGCGATCTCGGCGGGTCGCTCGATCCTCGAGGGGTCCGCGACGAGGGAGCGCGCTTGGCGGTCTGTCGCCAGCAACCGGCCATTACGGTCGTATATATTTCCGCGAGGAAGGTCGATTTCGAGTGTTCCTTCGTGAAATCCTTGCTCGCGCGCGAACACCGCATCGGGAAACGCTTGGAGTTGAATCAGGCGCGCAGTCACCATGCCGAATACAATCAGCATTGCCCAGAAGACAAGGCGAACCCTGAAGTGAAGCGTTTGCACCTTCGCTCCGGAGTTCTTCTGGCGGTGGTCTTTCACGGGTGTCCGGTTCATGCGTCTGCGTGTCCTTCGCGAGTTATGGCTGCGCAGCGCGCTCCCCGGTGGGCGCGCTTCTGCCCGTGGCCACGTCAAATCCGAGGTTATGCTCCCAGACCTGGTCGGCGGTCCAGGCGTTGACGACAAGAATCTGGTTGGGCTCGGGCATGACAAGACCCAGCTCGAGAGCCTCGCTTTCGATTCTTTCGAGGCGCTCCAACTCCGCCACCTGCGCACGAAGTTCTTCGATTCGGGCTTGTGTTTTGTCGAGTTCGATGGCGAGCGCGCGGCCTTCGTAATCAAGCGTAAGAATGCCAAGATGGAGCCGGGCTTCAAACAGGAAGGCTGATAAAGGTATAAGAATAATCGGCAGTGCGTTGGCCAGGCCCCAGAACACGCTAACGGGTTTATGGCGCCGCCTTCTTCCTGTCATCGGTGTTTACCCCAATCGTTCCGCTGCCCGAAGCCGGGCACTGTGCGCACGCGGATTTTCGCGCACTTCCGATGCCTCGGGGACAACTGGTTTTTTCGTCAAAATGCCCAACACGGGCTCGAGCGTCTCTTTTACCCTGCCGTCGCGATGCAAGATCCTCCGCGGCCGCGCGTTTTCTCGAAAAACCTGCTTTACAATGCGGTCTTCGCCGGAATGAAAGGAGATCACCACCAGCCGTCCACCGGTGGCAAGCACCTCGATTGCGGCAAGCACCCCGTGCTTCAGACACTCGAGTTCGTCGTTCACCGCAATCCGCAGGGCTTGAAAAACCCGGCGAATCTCGTCGTTGGCCAACGTTTTTCGGGGAACCGCCTCGCGGATGGCGGCGGCGAGTTGAAGGGTCGAATCCAGCGCTCCTTCGGCGCGCCGCTCGAGAATGGCACGGGCGATCCTTCCGGGAAATTTCACATCACCGTATCTCCGCAAGAGTTGGGCGAGCGAGTCTTTTGATTGCGCTGCCAGAAGTGCCACGGCAGTCGTCTGGGCGTTTGTGTCCATGCGCATATCGAGAGGCCCGTCCTCTTGGAAGGAGAATCCGCGCTCTGCCGTATCAAGCTGCATGCTCGAGACCCCTGCGTCGATCAGAACTCCGTCTACTTCCGCGATGCGCCGTTCGCGAAGCAATGCGCGCAATTCGGCGTAGTTGCCGTGAACCACTTCCGCCTGTGGGTACGGGCTCAGGCGTGCCCGCGCGGCGGCCACCGCTATCGGGTCGCGGTCGATGGCCACAAGCCTGCCCGTGCGCAGTTTCGCAGCAATGCACTCGGCGTGACCGCCGCCACCCGCCGTGCAGTCGACGTAGCAGCCGTTCTCCCGAACGCCCAGCCACTCCACCGCGGCGCCCGCAAGGACGGGGTGGTGCAAGTCAGGCGGCTTCCTGGAACACCCCGATGGCCTGGGTCTCGTTGTCGTAGGTTTCAAACAACGATGTCACCCCGACCATGCGGAATAGGCGCTCCGTGTAGAGATTGATGCCCACCAGCTTGATATCGCCGCCGAGATCACGCAGTTTCCGCAAGCGTTCGACCATCACCCCGACCCCAAGATAACTGATGAACCCGACTTCGCCCAGGCTCAACACGATCTGGAAGCGGCCTTGGGTAAGGCACTCGTAGAGACCCGTTCGCAGGGCGTCCACGCCGCGCTCATCCAGATCGCCCGCGAGCCGAAAGACCGTCACTGCACCCAACTCCACGCGCTCAATACGCATCCGACGTCCCACCTTTCTCCATGTTTGCTTCTCGCCCCCCGTGATACGGAGGCACCGCCGCTGCTTGCCCAACGCCCTGCATCTCATCGCCCATCGAGATGAGGGTCGCCATCTCCTTGTATGCGGCTTCATTGCCGCTTTGAAAAGCGCGCCAGCGCTCCCGGTTCCAAATCTCGAGATGGTCGTCGACGCCGATAAGAATTGCCTCTGCATCGGTTTCGATGCCGCCGAGTTCTCGCAAATGGGGGGGGATCGCCATCCTGCCTTGTCCATCGATCCGGCCTTCGCCCATACTACTGAAAAACAATCGCCGGAAATCGAGCGCTTTTGCATTCATCGAGGAATATCGGCTGACCTGGGCACGAATGCGCCTCCACTCGTCACGCGTATATAGAGAAATGCAGCCGTCAAACCCCCGCGTCATGTACCAGATGGCATCGCCTTCCACATCCATCACCTGACGCAGGCGGCTGGGCACAGTGAGCCGACCCTTGTCGTCCACCTTGACTGCGTATTCGCCGAAGTACATGAACGTACTCCCCAGTCGTCATCCTTCCGCCAAATTCCTCCACCGCTACGAATGTATCACCAATTTCCTCCACTGTCAACCCCTTTCAACCACCGTTGTTGTTGAAAACCAAGGAGTTATGGCTTGAAGGACCGGCTAGGGACACAATATATTGTGCTAAAGAGCGTTAAGTAGGCGGAGGTACCACAAAATAGGGATGTGGAAGAATTTTTGATTTTTCTTTTCGAGGGCGGGCAAATGATGTTCCCAAACAGTGAAAGGCCGTTGCCAGTGCCAGAAACCTGGGGTGTTTTGCGGTCGATTCGCGCTGAGAAGGCGGGCTTCGCTACGCGAAGCCATGCATTTGACCGACTTGTGGGTCATTATGGGAGGCGTGGCGTCCGGCAGAGACAATGTCCAGTGGTAGGGGCCTGCAGACTGCTCATGACCCGGACGCCACGCTGCGGGGGCGTTTTAGCTGCCGCTAGCCGTCAATAATCAGGCCCGTACGCGGTTATTCACCGGATTTGAACCCAGCGAAGCCCGCGTGTCAAGTGCCACTACGAAGGCTCCCGTTACGTTCATGGTAAACCGCCTCCGGACAGCCCCGCGGCAGGTATGAGACTTCAATTGTATGGATTTCCAGGCAACTGCGCGTTACCCGTAAGAACCCCGCAGTACCTTTTTTGTCCGTCTTTATCTAACCACACCATAGAGGGGTCTGTAATCAGGACGCCCCTATTTTTGGTATAAGCGCAAAGCTGATAGTGGACTAGGGGATTCCCCCACAAGATATGGACTATAGATTCGACGGCATCCTAGACACACAGCGCCACATAGACTTGGGTGGTATCACATCACTCCGATGAGATTTCCTGTACTTTGTAGATAGCGTAACGGACCAACTCGCTGCTGTTTTCCAGGTCCAGTTTTTTTTTGAGATTTTCGCGATAGGTTTCAATGGTCTTGACGCTGAGGCGGAGTTGGCCGGCAATCTGTTTTGTGCTCATGCCATGGCCGAGCATCTCGAGCGTCTGAAACTCGCGGTTGGTTAGATGCTCGAGGGACGAGGGGGTGTCGCGTTTTCCACTGCTGACGAAACGGTGCAGAAAGCGGTCTGCAATCTTTTCGCTGACATATATCTCGCCGCGCAGAACCCGCCGGATCGCGGTGACCACACAATCGGTAGCTTCTTGTTTCATGACATATCCGCGCGCGCCTGCGCGCAGCGCCTTTTCGGCATAGAGCCATTCATCGTGCATGGACAACACAAGCACCGGAACTGTTGGAAAGCGGCCCTGCATGGCCTCGATAAGCTCGATGCCGTTTGCGCCCTTCAGCGAAATGTCTACAATGGCGATGTCGGGCAGCACTTCGGCCAGCAAGGCGAGCGCCGTGTCCATGGTTTCGGCCTCACCCCGCACCTCGAGATCGCCCGATTGGTTGATCAGCAACTTGAGCCCCTGCCGCACAATCGGATGGTCATCAACGATAAGAATCGAGGCCTTCATGCGTCACCTTCCCCATGCCTAAACCCACAACCCCAATCCGCCCTATTGTCTCACAAACCCCGCGCCGCGCCAAGCGCGTGCGCGCGTGCAATTCCACATGCCTGGCAGCAGCCCTGCGGCCCGCCCGAACACAGCCTGCGCTACCCTTCCACACAAAACATACACAAGGCATGTTCTGCCGTCCCTCCGGGACTCGTTCGTGTCTTGCCGATACCCAGGTCTTTGTCACGCGCGGCCGCGTGACGTGACCTGGGCTATTCTCTTGCGTCCCTCACGGGATTGTGCGAGGCGATCCGCACAGAGACTGGTTCGACTCTCATCTCTTTCTGTGAAACCGGAAGACATCTTCCACTGAGAAGTCGTGGCGTTGCGGCACATGCTCCCTTGAAGCCCGAGGCTGCGATGCCGTCGCACATCCGGCTCCGCGGCTCGCGCTGGTTTTGGTCAGCGCACCGCCCAATCGGGCAGTTCACCGTCGCCGGTGGGTTCGCCCCCGAGGAGCCAGGAGAGGTTGAACCGCGCGACCTGCATCCCGGCGTAGTGATGGGACTCGACGCCCTCGAATAGTAGATAGACCCGGCCTTCGCTGGGCGTATCCGGGCGGCCCGCCACCATGGACGAGTAGGCGCTGGGACCGGCATGCACGAGGCGCTTAATGGGCCACGTTTCTCCACCATCGAAGCTTGCCCATACGGTGAGCTTCTCGCGCGTTCCCCCCGCGGTGTCAGAGTTGCTGTAGACGAGAATGTCGCGGCCGAGGACGGGCAGACGGGCGAGGCCTGCTTTCATGCCGTAGCCCCTGCCGTATCCCCCGCCGTCGGGAAGCACCCAGCACACCTCGAGGCCTTTCCACGTTTCGCCGCCGTCATCACTCCACGCGGTCCGGCGGTAGTTTTCTTCCTCGAGCAGCTCGCGTTCGAGGGCCTGGTCGTAATACCCGCTTCCGCTGCGGGCGTTGTAATAGATGCGGCCGTCGTGCAATTCGACCGCCGCGGCTTCTTCGGTGAACCCTTCGGGAAAGAACCCGCTGACTTGCCACGTCGCCCCGCCGTCGTCGCTGTAAATGGCGCAGCCATAGATGATGTCGACGGATTCGCGATCCGATGGATGCGCTCGGGCGTGCGGCCGGAACGTCGCGGTCACCAGCAAGCGGCCCTTATGCTCACCGTGCCGCAGCGTGATGCCGCTCTCGCTGGCGTTGGCATGCATGAAATACTGTCCGCTGTCGGTGTTGTGTCCCTCGCGCGTTCCGCGCACCCTCAGGCCTGTTCGCTCGAGCCATTTCATGATTTCATTGGGTTTCAGTGCGATGGGCTCTTCCTGCCACGTCTTGCCGTGGTCCCGGCTGCGCCATTGCCTGTCGGCGCCGTCCCACATCCGCACCGAGAGAATATCGCCCGTGTTTTCGTCGACGATCATGTTGGTATCGAGAAACCCGAACGGCACTTCGGCGATTTCCCCCCAAGTTTCGCCGCCATCCTCGCTGCGCCGCAGGTGTTGTGCCACGTTCCGCATGGCCAGCAAGGTCCCATCGAGGGCGATGGCAAGATAGGGTTCGCGCACGGCCTCACCGCCATTGAACACGACCTGCATATCAAAAAACGGTTCACCGAGAAACACATCGAGCGCGGCCTCGGCGGGTTTGCCTTGCGCGGTAAGCAAGACAGGTTCAGCCGCCTCGCCACTGCCGACCGCAACCGCAAGAAAGCAGACGGCCGCGACAGCCACGAAGACGCGCAACACCCTCGCCGGTTTTGTTGGGCGGTAAGAAACTGCCTTGACGCTCATTCCATTGCTCCTCGTTCGACGCCCAGCCGCGCCAGTAGTGCCTCATGTCCAAAACCTGCCCGCAAAAGTCTGCAACGTCTTCTGGGTGTA
>SLSB01000137.1 GCA_007130675.1 Candidatus Hydrogenedentota bacterium
CCGGCCTGCTGCCATGTGCTGGCGATGCTGCCCGAGTAGCCGGTCATGATGCAGACATCGAGCGAGCCGATGTCGATGCCAAGTTCGAGCGCGTTGGTGCTGACCACGGTCATGACATCCGCGTCGCGGAGGCCCCGCTCGATTTCGCGGCGCTCGGTGGGCAAATAGCCGCCGCGGTAGCCGCGCACCAGGTTGTGGTTTTTGCCCATTCTGCGCACGGCTTCTTTGAGGTAGGTGGTGATAATCTCGACACGCAAGCGGCTGCGGGCAAATACGATGGACTGCACGTCGCGCGAGAGAAAATCCTGCGCCAGGCGCACGGCCTCTTTAACCGACGACCGCCGGATTCCGAGTTCGGCGTTGACCACCGGCGGGTTGTAGAACAGGAAATGGCGTTCGCCCTGAGGCGCGCCGTTTTTGTCAACGAGGCGCACGGGCTTTTCGAGGAGGCGCTCGGCCATCTCCTGCGGGTTCTTGATCGTGGCGCTGCAACAGATGAACTGCGGGTCGCTGCCGTAGAAGGCGCAGATGCGTTTGAGGCGCCGGATGACGTTGGCCAAGTGGCTTCCGAACACGCCCCGGTAGTGGTGCAGTTCGTCGATCACCACATACTCGAGGTTCTCGAACAGGCGCAACCATTTCGTGTGGTGCGGCAGGATGCCCGTGTGCAGCATGTCGGGATTGGTCACCACGATATGGCCTGCCTGGCGGACGGCTTTGCGGGCCGAAGCGGGCGTGTCGCCGTCGAAGGTGTAGGTGCCGATTTTGACCTCGAGTTCCTCGATGGTGTCCTGCAATTCGTGGACCTGGTCCTGCGAGAGCGCCTTGGTTGGGAAAATGTAGAGGGCGCGCGCCTCGGGATTCTGCATGAGGGTGTTCAAGACCGGCACGTTGTAGCAGAGGGTTTTTCCTGAAGCTGTCGGCGTGACGACGCAGATGTTCTCGCCCGCGAGCACGGCGTCGATTGCTTCGCGCTGGTGGGTGTAGAGGTCCCCCACGCCACGGTTCCGCAACCCTTCGATGAGTCTCGGGTTGAGTTCGGAAGGAAACCCGGCATATTGGGCGGCTTGGGCCGGGACGGTATGCCAGGCCGTCAGGTTTCGTTTGAACTTGTGATCGGCACGGAGCCGGTCGATGATTTGAGAGACATTCATTGCGGCGCGCTGGCCCTCCTTTCGACTCCCTCACAGGGCATCTGAATATTACATCAGTATTTGCCTCGATGCAAGGAGAAGTCTCAGGAAAGTTTTCGCGTACAATTCAGCCTTGAAAAGCATTTGAGAAGGCTTGTCACACATTAAGGTGTCATTCCGCCAACGTTTAGGAATGTGAGCCTGGCCTATCTGGCAAAAAAGGGCGAGTTCTTTCTACCGCGTGATGATTGCGCAGCAGAAGCCCTCGCGACGGCTCGAAAACGTACGTTACGCGGCGCGGAAATGTAGCGTCGGTCCCGCGCTTCGCGGGATGCCAGATGTCTTGCGGACCGGACGTCCGGCACAAGGCCGGACGCTACAGGGGCAACGCATATCTCACCAATCCAGGCACGCCTGAGCTGGTGAGCTATGGCGGCTAACTGCTTCTTTGAGGTTCAGGACCGGCCGGGAAGGGACGCGAGAAAATGGCGATGCCCGGCCAAGGCACAGTCCCCCGGCCGGGCATTCGCAATCTCTGGCTGCCGTCCGGCTGCCTGTCAGAAGCGGCCGGCATAGAGGCTACAGCCGCTTAGTACTCCTCGCCGCCTGCTTCAGGCTCGGCTTCTTCTGTGATCGGCGGGGCAGGTTCTTCCGCGGGCCCGCATCCCGTCACCATTACCGAACCGAACATCATCGTCACCGCCAGAAGCGCCATCACAATCCGTTTCATCACCTTCTCCTCCACCGTTTTTTTTGGCGCAGCATCGCAGCCCTGCCACGGTCCCCGCCAAATCCACCAGACTCTTGGCTCACGATCTCCGTTACGAAGATCGTAATTGGATAATACTGCGACAAGAGGCAAAAGTCAAAAGGGTGCAAAATTGGGCATTCGGGTGTCCCCAGGAGAGCTCGCGGGGGGGGCGATGGACGGTATGGACCGTATGGACCCCGGGGGGCGCGGTTGGTGCGGGCAGCGTTTTGGGGGCATGACCGGCGAGGGCGTCGGTCCTACAAGGGAACGGGTCCTGCACTGCTGGTTAACCTCGGCGCCAGAAGGATGGAACGAGGAGGACCATGATGCTGAAGAGTTCGAGGCGGCCGAGGACCATGCACAGGGAGAGGAAGAGTTTTCCTGTCGTTGGAATCAGCGCGTAGTTCTCGGTCGCGCCCACCGCAGAAAGACCGGGGCCGATGTTATTCAGGGTGGCGGCAACCGATGTCAGGGCGGTCTGGAAGGGCAGCCCCAGCAGGGACATGAACAGGCTTCCCGCGGCAAACCACATGAGATAGAGCGCGAAAAAGGCGTACACGGTCTGCTGTACGCCGTCGTCGATCACGTGCCCGCTCATGCGGACCGCGCGCACCATCTTTGGCCGGAAGGTATGTTCAAGGCGGGCGTAGGCCATTTTGGCCAGAATGACGATGCGCGCGACTTTGATTCCGCCTCCGGTCGAGCCCGCGGAGCCCCCGACGAACATCAGGACCAGGAGCAGCATGCGCGAGAAATGGGGCCACGCGTCAAAATCAGCCGTGGAGAATCCGGTCGTCGTCATAATGGCCACCACTTGGAAGGAGGCATAGCGCAGGGCTTGCCCGAGTGAGCCGTAGGTGGCCTCTTCCGGTGTATCGCCCTTCGCAAATGACCCCTCGATGCCCAACAGGTTTATCGTAACAATCAGGGTGCATACGGCAAGAATGGCGACAAAGTAGCGCCATTCGGTATCTTTGAACAGGGCCTTCCACCTGCCGCCGAGCATTGCGAAATACAGTGCAAAGTTGGAGCCCGCGCAGATCATGAAGAAAATGATGACGATGTCCACGGCGAGGCTATCGTAGGCCCCGACGCTCGCGGCCTGGGTCGAGAATCCGCCTGTTGCGAGGGTTCCGAAGGTGTGGCAGAGGGCATCGTAGAAGGTCATGCCGCAGAGCATCAAAGCCACGGTTTGCGCGATGGTGAGTCCGAAGTAGATCTTGTAGAGCACCGACGCGGTGTCCTTGATCCGGGGCTTGAGTCCGCGCGGATCGGGTCCGGGCGACTCGGAGCGGAAGAGCTGTTTCCCGCCGGCGCCGAGGTAGGGCAGGACGGCAATGAAGAGCACGATGATGCCCATCCCGCCGAGCCAGTGGGTGAAGGATCGCCAGAACATGATGCTTTTGGGGGTTGTCTCGAAGAACACGGCGGTCATCACGCTCGACCCGGTGGTGGTGAACCCCGACATGCTTTCGAAGTAGGCATCCACGGGGTTGGAGAACACTCCCGCGAAGAGGAAGGGCAGTGCCCCGAACGCGGCGGCGAGTATCCACGACAACCCGACGAGTCCGAGAGCCTCGCGCTGGTGGAAATTGGGCCGGGCATTGCGGCCGGGCAGCGTGAGGAGGAATCCGGCCAGGCACGACACCCCCGCGGCGGCGAGCAGGGCCGCAAGGGCGTCGAACTCGCGAAAATAGACCGCCCATGCGGCCGACGGCAGCATGAGCAGGCCGATGGCGGCGCAGAAATGTCCCAGATATCGCGATACCAGCCGGTAATTCATCGTTTCTTGAACAGTTTCAGCACGGCATCGAGCGAGTCGGGCGCGGCGATCACGATGATCGTGTCGCCCGCCTGGATCTCGTCGTCGCCGCGCGGAACAATGACCTGGTCCCCACGGAGAATGCTGGCCACAAGGGCCCCTCGCATCCCTCGCCGCGGTTCAAATGCTTCGCGCAGGCTCTTTCCGATAATCGGCGTTTCCCCGTCCACGGCAATCTCGATGATTTCGACCTGGCCTTCCTCGAGGACGGCAATCGACTGGACGCTCTCCTGATGCACGAGCTTAAGCACGCGGTTTGCCAGACTTGCGCGCGGCGTCACGACGTGGTCAATGCCCAATTTACTCACGAGAGAGGCGAAATCCGGTTCATGCACCACGGCAATGGCCCGGGTTGCTCCGACCTCCTTGGCCAGCACCCCTGCCATGATGTTGCGTTCGTCGTCGTCGGTGGCCGCGACAAACATGTCGGCATCCTCGATCCGCTCTTCCTCGAGTTCTCCGCGACTTGTTCCATCCCGGCATACCACCGTCGCCCGCTCGAGTTTGGTCGATAACGTCTTACATTTGTCTGGATTTCGGTCCATCAGCTTGACCGAATACTTCCCTTTCTCGAGCATTTGCGCGAGGTGCAGGCCGATGCTGTCGCCGCCCATAATCACGATCCGGTCCAGTTGGGGTTCGGTGCCGTGAAACATGGCCTTTACGGAATCAATGCGCTCTCGCTGCCCGATCAGGGTGACCAGGTCGCCCGGCTCGACAATCGACTCGCCGTTGGGTATGAGCGTGACACCCTTCCTGCTGATTACGCCAAGGAGCACCCCAGGGGGCATGGGCACATCGCGAAGGCATTTGCCGCCGGTAGTCGGCGATTTGGTCACGCGAATCTGTTGAAGTTTCACCACGCCCCGCGCGAACGATTCGGCGGCGACCATGCCCGGATTCTCGACGTACCGCGCGATATCGAGTGCTGAGAGGGCGTCCGGGCTCAGGAGGTAGTCGATTCCCAACACCGTCTCATACAGAATATTCGACTCGATGTAGGCGGGGTTGTCTACGCGGGCGACTGTTTGTTTCGCGCCCAGCCCTTTTGCTGTTGCGGCGGCAATGAGATTGACTTCGTCGGACCCCGTTGCGGCCACGAACACGTCGGCTTCTTCCACGGCTGCCTCGTTGAGCAACAACACGGAGGATGCGCTGCCCGTCACCGTGCGGACATCCAGGGCGAAATCGACCTGCTCGGCGCGCGTCGGGTTTCGCTCGATGACCGTGATGTCATGGTTCTCGACGCTAAGCAGGCGGGCCAGATGAAAGCCTACACGGCCGCCGCCCGCAATACAGATGTTCATCCTTCCACCTCGTGTACTCCCGCTGTGCGTGAAACGGGCATCATCCTACATTATAAGACGGGGTGTCAAAACGCGAAACACCCCGAATTCATATTCTAAGTGCAATGGTGTTTGGAATCAGGGTAGGTCAGGCCCGGCCGCTCGAGGGGTGTCACATTTCCTCGGCCTCGATACAATTGCCTCCCATGCGCTTCGCCCGGTACAGGGCGCGATCGGCCGAGGTGATAAGCGTTGCCGGGTCGAGTTGTGCCGCCCCTATCGCTGTCGTTACCCCGAGGCTCACGGTGAGGTAGGGTCCCGTCGAGGACCGTATGTGCGGGATGTGCAGCCGCTCGACACTCGAACGCACACGTTCGGCTAGCGCCGCGGCCCCCTCAACATCAGTGACCGGCAGGATAGCCGCGAACTCCTCGCCCCCGTACCGGGCGGCGAGATCCCCCGCCCGCGAAACCGTAGCGCCTACGGCGGCCGCAACGTGCTTGAGAGCTTCGTCGCCTTTTTGGTGGCCGTATTCGTCGTTATACGGCTTGAATCGGTCGATATCGATCATGAGCAGCGACAGGACCGTTTTCGTCCGTGTTGCGCGTTTCAGCTCCATAGCCAGGACATCATCGAAATGCCGGCGATTGGCAAGATTGGTGAGAGCGTCCTCGAGCGACAGCTTATGGAGGCGCTGCTCTTCCTGTCTGCGTTCAAGATTTTCGGTGTACAAGCGATGGCTCTCGAGGGTGTTCGCGCAATACACGAGGAGTATCGAGAGCAGCTTCTGATATACGTCTGGGACGTAGCTTTCGTTCGAAATGCCCACAAAAAATCCGGTTATGCGGCGTTGTGTGCCCAACGAGTGAATGAATGTGCGTTTTCCGGGGACATGCGAGGGCACGCTCATGGGTTTGTTATGCGTGATGGCCCACCCCACAAAATCGCGCTCGACTTGTTCCTCGATTTCCTCCATGAGCAGCGCTTTGCGCGACTCGGGAATGCACACCCCCAGTTTCCATTCCAGCCCCGAGGGGTCAAACCAGACAATCCCCACCGCGTGAAAATCGATCAATTCGCCGATCGCCCGCATGGTCACATCCACGACATGGGATGGGTACATGTCGCCGGCCTCCGCGGTCTGGAGAGCAAGCGCCGCTCCGGTGACGATATCCATGCCTTCGAGAAGGCGGCGGTTGGCAAGGCGAGCCTTGTGTTCTTCGGCGCTTGCGCCGGGCTCTCCAAACCCTTCTCGCGGATGATGGTTCATGACTCTTCCACACCAAAAATTGTGGCCAGATCGTGCACATGCGTCTCTGCGTCCTCGATGACCGAGCGCAGCACGTCCGTGCTCAAACCCAGCTGGTCCCAGGTTTCCATTCTCATCGGCGGCACCGCGGTGTCGCCGCTGCGTCCAATACGCACCGCGTTGGCAATGATCTCGGCGACGTGCGCCACCACGGCATCGGCCGCACGGTCGCGCTTTGTAAGCGGCGCGTGATGCCCCCGCACGGCCTCCCTGTGCGTGGCGGGCAAGTTCCACAACCCAAGTAGCGCCTCACCCACCGCTGCATGTGTGAATCCGAAGACTTCGCGCTCCACGTCGTAGACGGCACGGCCGGATGAGGACGCCTCCTCGAGAACCAGGCTCGAGCGTCTGGGCGCTTCGGAAAACATCACCAAGCGGCCCACGTCGTGCAAGAGGCCCATGACGAAGTACCGTTCGGTGTTGGGTTCTCCCCTGATCTTCCCCAGCGTGCGCGCCACGGAACCACAGAACAACGAATGCAGCCAGAATTGGGGCATGTTAACCACCCCACGCAAAGCCCGGTCGAATATGCTCATCACCGACGTCGCCAGGGCCAATTCACACAATTCGTTTGTTCCCACAATTGCCGTAGCGCGCGAGACGGTCTCGATTCGGCCCGGAAACCCGTAAAACGCGCTGTTCACGATACGCAATAATCTTGCGGTTAAACCTACATCTTCGCTGATCACATTGCCGACATCGGTGGCTGAACTTAAGGGGTGATTCACTACCTGCACGATTTCTTGATAGATGCCGGGAAGCGACCCAAGCGTTCCCACCTTTTTCACCATGATCTCGGGATCGCGCTCAAGCGTTTCGCCGTTCGCGCCATGCCCATCCTCAGCCGCGGCGTGTTCTTGCTCGGCAAAAAGCTCCCCGTTGCGCCGTGCATATCGAAAAATGCATTCCCCCAAGAGACACCGGAAAAACGGGTGTGACAGATTGTCCTTGTTAAGCCGGAATGCCGCGGCCGCGGCCTTCTTGGCCCGTTCAAGCGCCTCGGGCGGTACCAGCGCAGCCGTGTCTTCATCTGAGGCCTCGTCCGGACACTCGACGTGCAAAAAAGAAATCCCCCACATCTGAAGTGCCCCGATATGTTTCTCGGTAAGCACCGTACCTGCGGGAACAAGAAGCTGTCCGCGTGAATTGCTCACATCCTGTGCGAGAACCATTCCTGGTTTCGCATCTCTACGGCTGACTCGGGGCATACAATTACCCTGTACTCTCGCTGCCTGGCCCAAAAAAAAACACTGATTCGCCAACAATTGGCAAGCCGTCCCCCACGCCTCGCGGCAACGAAACCGAGACTCCCCATACCTTGTGGTTCCTTTTCCTGCCTAGCTCCGCGGCACGCTCTTCTGACGTACCGGCATTACCTACCACTGCCTGATGCGTCGCTATCACGGCACAATAAGGTCCCACCCGTCACTATTGTACCTTTCGCTTCCATGTTTTAGCAATTCAGGAAACCGGGTGGGCCCGTGGCTGTGGCGATGGTCATTGTGGCGATGTGGTCATTTGACAACGCTGCACCGCAATGAGTAAGCTATGGCTTCCTTTGCCGGGGTGTAGCGCAGCCCGGTTAGCGCGCCTCGTTCGGGACGAGGAGGTCGGAGGTTCAAATCCTCTCACCCCGACCATTTCCGATAGTGCCGCCGCGGGTCTTCTGTCAGACCCGCGGCGGTTTTTCTTTGATAGGGCAAGCCCTGCGGAAACATTTCCAACATAATCAGTTGCTTGAGCAGATACGCACCTGATATGGGCTCAGAACGGACACATAATGCCTGAAAACACGTCCAGCGGATCCTGCCGAGAGATGGCGGTTTTTAGCTGGAGTTGGCCAGACTTGACAAGTTATTCCCGGGAACTACACAATACAGACAGGTGCCAACAGCAGATTTGTGCTGCCATAGACGGGGAGACTGTTGCGAATGCGTTTTGGGGAGCATGGATGCTCGGAGAGACGCAAGAAGACGGGGCAATGGAATCGATCCTGAGTTAGGTCTAAACGAGGCACTGGAACATGGGCCCGGCCGCGCGGCGCGCGGATGGGAGTGGATGCGGGTTTTGGTGAAGGCAGCGGAAAATACAAAGAAGCGGTCACGCGAGTTCGAGCAGCTTGTTCTCGACCATATGGACATGCTGTATGCGGTAGCCTTGCGCCTGACACGCAATCCCGCCGATGCCCAGGATTTGACGCAGAATACGGTGGTCAAGGCGCTCCGGTTTCACGACAAGTTCCAGAAAGGCACGTACATTAAGGCCTGGCTGCTCACCATCTTGCGCAACACGTTCATCAACGAATACCGGCGCAAAGCCCGGCGCCCGGCATTTGTCGAACTCTCTGGAAGTGAACCGTCGGC
>SLSB01000606.1 GCA_007130675.1 Candidatus Hydrogenedentota bacterium
TCACTCTATGCGCACAAGCGATGTGCTAGAATGCCGTGATTGTTTACGTCCACTGGACATGTCTGCCGAGAACGATGGGGGGAAACTGACGCATGGGTTGGGAAGCCTGGTTTGCCTTGGGCATCGTTGCACTTATTTTCGTAGGCCTGGCGATGAACCGGCCCTCGGATGCACTACTGGTGGGCGGCGTGGTGGCGATGGGCGTCGCAGGCATCCTGACGCCGGCCGAGATGTTCGTGGGATTCTCGAATACGGGGATGCTGACGGTCGGAGCGCTGTTTGTGGTTACGGCGGGACTGCGCGAGACGGGCGCACTCCAGACGCTCGGGCGGTGGGTGCTGGGCCGCGCACGAGACGAGCGAAGCGTCCTGCGTCGCCTCGTTTCGGTAACGACCATGTCGGCGTTTCTCAACAATACGCCGATTGTGGCGATGTTTATCCCGATCGTCGAGGATTGGTGCCGGAAGCATCGCGTGTCGTCTTCGCGGCTACTGATTCCCCTCTCGTACTTCTCGATTCTGGGCGGCACCTGCACCCTGATCGGCACCAGCACCAATCTCGTGGTAAACGGTCTGATGATAGATGCCATTCAAACCGACCCGCGTCTCGCCGAAACATTGTATGAGATAGGCCTCTTCGAACTCAGCCGGGTGGGTCTGCCGTATGCGGTGATCGGCACGGCCTACCTGCTGCTCGTGGGCCGCTGGCTTCTGCCTCAGCGCAAAGGATTCCGTGAGCAAATGGATGCTGCGTCACGCGAATATTTGGCGAACATGCGCATCGAGCCGGGATGCCATCTGGCTGGGAAAAATGTGGAAGAGGCAGGACTCCGCCGGCTGACCGGCCTGTTTCTCATCGAGATCTGGCGCGATGATCACATGATTTCGCCCATCGGGCCGTCAGAAGTGCTCGAGGATGGAGATATCCTCACGTTCACGGGGGCGGTGAGCAACATTGTCGAGCTCGAGAAAATCCCCGGGCTGGTGCCCTTTGTAGATGAAGATTACGAGGCACAGGCAGCCGCACGACGCCACGAAACATTGTGCGAGGCGGTTATCTCTCGAACGTCTCCTTTGATTGACAAGACTATCCGCGAGGCAAATTTCCGGGCGCGGTACAACGCGGCCGTTGTGGCCGTACACCGAGGCGGGCAGCGGCTCCAGGGGCGCGTGGGCGATATCGAACTCCAGCCAGGCGACACGCTGCTGCTGCAGGCAGGGCCGCATTTCGCCGATGCGCACCGCAACAACAGCGATTTCTTTCTGGTGAGCGGCGTGCGAAATTCACAGGCGGTACGGCATGACAAAGCAGTAATCGCCTTCGGGTTGTTGGGCCTTCTGATGTTGCTCATGACGACAGGCGCCATGCAGATCGTCTTGGCGGCCTTTCTGGTGGCCGGCCTGATGATCATTACACGATGTGTAACCGTGACGGAGGCCCGGCGCAGTGTAGACTGGCAAACCCTGATTACCATTGCGGCGGCATTCGGATTGGGCACGGGGCTGGTCAACTCAGGCGCGGTCGAAGCCATAGCCGGGGGGGTGGTCGCTGCCATGGGGCCGTGGGGGCCGCGTGCGTTGCTCTTGGGCGTCTACATGCTAACCACGATATTCACTGAAATCATCACCAATAACGCAGCAGCAGCCCTTATGTTTCCATTTGCAATCGCCATTGCACAGGGACTCGGCGTGGATCCACGTCCGTTTGCGATGGTCATTGCGTTCGCCGCCTCGGCAAGTTTTATGACTCCGCTCGGATACCAGACCAACCTGATGGTGTATGGTCCTGGAGGGTACAGCCTGCGTGATTTCGTCAAGATTGGCCTCCCCTTGAACCTCCTCCTTATGACAACCGCGACAATCCTTGTACCGCTTGCGTGGCCCTTCTGACCGTGACAGCATAACGTCTCTCGGTGGTCCGCGGCTTGACCGTACACCCTGTCCGGCGCACAATGGGACCGGATTTACCGGCGGTGCGCCGCGGAAGATGCAGGTTTATGCGGCAAATGCCCGGAGCCGCCCGTTCATGAGTACCTATGTGGATAGGCGGGTCCATCACGGAATCCAGTAGACCGCTGGCTGGCGGAAAGGAGGCGCTATGAATCCCGAATCAGGCGCTGGATTGCCTCTCAGCGAAGACGATAAGCGGCGTTTGCTCGCGCTTGCGCGCGAGACTCTCGGCGCGCATTTGACGGCGGGCGTCATGCCTTCGCCCGAGCGTCTGGGTATCGAGGTCACCCCAGCAATGCAACAGGCCATGGGCGCGTTTGTGACTCTGCGCAGACACGGCAGGCTCCGCGGATGCATTGGCGAAATTGAGCCGCGACGGCCACTCTATGAAGCGGTGATGGATAACGCCGTCAACGCGGGGGTGAAGGATTACCGGTTTCAGCCGGTGACCATCGAGGAACTCCCCGAACTCGATTTCGAGATCTCGGCGCTGACACCTTCGAGGCCTGTGGCGCGGTCTGACGAAATCGTCATCGGTCAGCATGGCATAACCCTCGAGAAAGAGGGCCGCCGCGCGGTGTTCCTGCCGCAGGTTGCCTCCGAGCAGAAATGGGACCTCGATACCACGCTGAATCATCTCAGCACAAAGGCCGGACTTCCCCCCGATGCCTGGCGCGAGGGCGCAGCCTTCACCGTCTTCGAAGCCATCGTGTTCGGCGACAAGGATATCTGAGGCTGTCCCATGCGCGTATGCAAGCGCAAGCGTCCGCACACCGAAGTGTGGGGGCGCTTGCCTCAAGTAGCTGCTGTTTGAGCTACACCAGGTCCCAGCCGCGGCGGTACGTGCGCCGCACGTATTCCTCAACGCCCGGGATCTCGTTAGTGACCTGCATGTTCGCGGCGTCCCAATAGACTTTCTGTCCCGAGCGCATCGCCAGATTGCCCAACAGCACCGTCTCGGTGAGGGGCACACTGTATTCGAAGTCCGAGACCGGCGTGCCTTCGCCCTTGCACGCTTGCACCCAGTTTTCCTGATGGCTTACGGGCACCCGCTCGATGGTTTCGGGTATTTCCGAGAGAAATTCCTCGAGTTCCTCGTGGCGTTTGGCGGGCAACACGCGCGTGCCCCCGCCGTACGTCCCGGTCGTGAGAATCTCCCGGGTTCCGATGAACAGCGAACCGTTGTTGCCTTCCCCGAGCTGTTCATCGAGGGGCACCTCCGCTGGCCGCGTGGGCAAGAGCCCGCCTTCATACCAATACACCGAGACCGGACACATCAGCCGCCGAGCAAACGTGTTAAACCGTTCGGGAAATTCGTATTTCACGATCGACTGGCTCGGCGCGGTCTGATCGTTCTTATCTTTCTGGTAGATGCACTCGACGCTGATGGGGTTGCTCAGATCGAGCGCCCAGAAGGCCGGATCCATGATATGGCAGCCCATGTCGCCCAAGGCGCCCGCGCCGAAATCCCACCAGCCGCGCCACTTGAACGGCGCATAATCTGGATTGTACGGGCGCATCGGGGCGCAGCCAATCCACAAGTCCCAATCAAGGGTCTCGGGCACCGGCTGCGCGGGCAGCGGCTCGGGGATCCCCTGCGGCCAAACCGGCCGGTTGGTCCAGATATGGACCTCAGTGATGTCGCCCGCGATGCCTGACCACACGATCTCGCACATCTCGCGCACGCCATCGCCCGAGTGCCCCTGGTTGCCCATCTGCGTCTGCACGTTGTAACGGCGTGCGGCTTCGAGCAGCGTGCGCGCCTCGAAAATGTTGTGGGTGAGAGGTTTTTCGACGTACACGTGCTTGCCCAGCTCCATCGCTGCCAGCGCCTGGTGCGCATGCATATGGTCGGGCGTCCCGATCGTCACCGCATCGATATTGTTGGCTTCTTTGTCCAACATCTCACGGTAGTCTTTGTACTTCCGGGCCTCCGGGAATTGCTGGAACGCGCCCGCGGCGCGCTCCCAGTCGACGTCGCACAACGCCACGCAATTCTCGGTATCGCGCACGGTTCCGCGCAGTATCGCGTTGCCGCGCCCACCCGCGCCTATGGCAGCAATGTTGAGTTTCTCGTTGGGCGAAATAATCCGCGGCGCCCGCGCCGGCGCATCCTTCAACTCATTCGAAGTGGCGCCCGCCGCCGCCAGCGTCAGCGATCCCATCAAAAACGTTCGTCTAGTCAAATGCTTACTCGTCATATTCTCTGCCTTCCTGTGTTTCAGGCGATGCACCCGCGTATGCCAAAACCTGACTCAAGATGATTTGGCTCATATGGTAGTCAAAGCGTGCGCGAATCGCAAACGGGCCGGCCTTCTTTTGTTGGTCGGCCCCTCCCGAAACGCCCATACGTGCGCTATACTGTGCTTGGTCCGTGCGGAGTCAATGTCCATGCGTCACACCTATACTCTCGTGACGTGCCATTTCAGGCGCTTGGCCGAGACGTGTAATCCATGCGGATAGTGTCTGAAGACGCTGTAACACGAAGGGTTAGCTCCATGTGTGAGAAAGCGCCTTGCCGAATGCCTCTGAAAGCCGTAAGGCTGTTCGCGATTTGTGCCGTGGTCGCGTTGTTCGGGGTCGGTTGCGCGACAATTCTCGATGATGCCAAAGCAGGAAGGCCGGGCTCCTGGGGGGGAAGACGACATTTTCGATTCGTTCTTCTGGTATTGCGTGCTTGCTGCTGTGGGAACATCGGACGGGGAAGAGGAACAATCTGAACCTGAGGCCGAAGTCAACGTGGACATCCAGGAAGTCCAAGCCGGCGATTCGATCCCGCCCGACTTCGTGTCGATGTTCTTGTCGTTTCTTACCAGGCATATCGAAAAGACCTTCAAGGATTGGGAAGAAAGGCTTGACCAACAAGTCCCTCCAGATATTCGAGAACGACTTGCCCAAGACCGCGAGCTGCTGTGCCGTCTGTTCGGGGTTCCGGCCGACACGGAACTCGGTGTGGACGTTCACCCGCTGGCGCTTTGTATCGCGCGGCCAACCGACGGTGAAGACGCCGTGGTATCGCGCTCTCGGTGCACATGGGACTTGGAGACAGGAGAATGTGTGCGCGCCACGAAACGCAGCCCGCGTTCATTTCAGGTGACGCGGACTGTGAAGAAAGGCATTTCGCAACCCGAGGCGCTTCTCGAGTTTAAGATCGTGATTTACGACCCTTCCACTCGAGACGTGCCACCGCTTGACGCCTGCTCGGGGGCGGCCTTTACGGATACGCGGCGGATTGTGTTGAAGCAGCAGCAGGATGATATCTGGCAGATCACCCAGGATCTCAGAAACTGAACAGCCAACAGGAAACCCGGATGAATAAGGCGCGCATGAAACCCAACCGGGCAATCGCGGTAACGATTTTCGCTCTGCTCTCAATCAGTTGGGCGCGCTGCATGGTGCGCTGATATGTCTCAATCTACGCAGATTGAGACCCCGAAAAACGGGCCAAAGTTGTCGTACCTGCGCGGTTTTCTTCGCTCGTTCCGCCCAATAACCTAGGCTTGCGGCGCCAGCACGTAAGGGGCACGGTACTCGCGTCGGAGAAACGCCTGGGCGGCATCCGTGGCATTTGGGCCGGTAAACTGTTCGGAAGCCGAGTCGAAGGCCAGCAGTGGACTCATCTGAAGGTTCGGGTAGCCGTCCGCCTCCACTCCGTTAGCTTCAAGGCGTTCGTGGAAATGTGCGAGTGCGCGCTGCCACGACGGATGCGCTCCGGCCATCTCCTCGGCCCTGAGGCGGTCGTATGGGCCGCCCGCGCGGAACACTGCGTTGCCGAGGTGGCCGAGGCAGTTCGAGTAGTGGATGGTGTCCACCGGTGCGTTCAACAACGCAGGGCGGCCTTCGCGCAGGGCCGTGACAAAGTTCGCGACGTGGTCGCCGCCGCCGCGGAACCGGGCCACCCGGTTACGGTCGTTGTCGAAGGCCGTTCCGCCGCCGCGCCCCCCGCTGTAGAACCCGCCCTCGAGTTCGACCACAAATCCTGCCCGGGTGCCGTAGAGCGTGCCTGAATTGCGTGGGTCGCCCTTAGACAAGGGGATGTGAAATATCTCATAACTCAAGGGGAGCTGATTCATTTCGTAGAAACCCACGAATGCGTTGGGCGTTTCTCCCGCGTCGTTGAAGAGCACGCGTCCTCCAGCCGCCATGCACGCGCGCGGATGCTCGCAAGGATCGCGCAGGACCACGTTGCAGACGTCATCGAGGACGTGCGCGCCCCAGTTAATGACATCGCCTCCGCCTGAGTTCCACACCCAGTGCCAGTCGTAATGAAGGCTATCGCGGTAGATCGGCAGATCCCGCGCACCGCCGAGCCACAAGTCATACTCGATATGCGGGGGCGGCTCCATCGGCTCAGGGCGCAGACCTATCGGGTGGCGGTTGTCCAGTTTGTAAGTGACGGCCCGAACCGAGAGCATTCGGCCCAACTCGCCCGAATGGAGGAACGCCCGCAGCTCGTCCTGAAACACGTCGGAGCGTTGCTGTGTTCCCACTTGTACGAGCCGACGATGCTTGCGGGCGGCTTCGACCACTTGGCGGCTTTCCCACACGTTGTGCGAATACGGCTTCTCGACATACACGTGTTTGCCCCCCTCGAGGGCCCAGACCGCCGCCACGGCGTTCCAGTGGACGCATGCCGCGATGACCACGGCGTCCACGTCCGGCTCCTCAAGCAGGTCACGCAGATCCGTGAACGCTTGCGCTTCGGGGTGTTTCTCCTTGGCTGCGGCCAGATGCTCCCGATCCGGGTCGGCCAAGGCCACTACGCGCACACCGGCCATCTTGGAGAACGCATCGCACAACCGTGAACCGCGGCGGCCCAGTCCAATGAAACCGAGCCGGATATCGGTGTTTGCCCCGAGCACACCGGCCCCCGGCAGTACTGCGGCCGTACCTGTTCCCAACGCTCGCGCAAGAAAACTGCGGCGCGTAATTCCCCTCATCGGGTTCAACTCCTGTCGGTTCAGATGGCGAATGCGGCCCAAACCATGCCCCTCCAGTATGGGAAAGCCATTCACCGCATTTCAATCGGTATTCAGTGCCGCTTCGTGCGTTCAGTGTTTCGCCTGCGGTTGTCTGCACTCGGTTTCCGCCGTCACCGCCTCACGGGTGGATATACCGCGGAGAGTCTTTCAGGTATACTGGTGATTCCGTTTATGGTGCGTTATAGTAGAACAACAAGTACAGCGGAACAGATACGCGAGACGGGAGTTGCTGTCCGCAAGGGCAGAGCCGCCCAAATCTGCAGCGTTATACGCGTCGTGTACGGGGAAGGCGCAAATGGCTAAGGTCGTCGTGTTCAATATTCCTGCCGCGGGACATACCTATCCTACGTTGCCTATCGTGCGTGAACTCATCGCGCGCGGTGAGCAAGTCGAGTACTTTTCCACCCCTGGGTTCAGGGACGATATCGAACGCACCGGCGCCGTGTTTCGTTGCTATGGCTCCGCAATGCAGCGCTCGGAAACGCATGCGCCCAGAAATCTATGCACGCTGGCGGGATGGGTCATGGCCGATTGCCGGACCATTGCCGAGGCCCATCTCGAGACGGTGCGTGCCACGCGCCCGGATTACATCATTCGTGATGCTTTGGCGGTGTGGGGCAATCTGTTTGCGCGCTTGCTGAGCGTGCCCGCCATTTCGAGCATCTCGACGTTCGCTTTCAATAAGCAGAATGTCATGGGCAATCCTCGATTTCTGTTCAATACGCTGGCGATGCTGCCGGGAGGCGCCTTTAGCCTGTGGAGCTACTGGAAACAATCTCGCGCTATTGCCAGAAAATACGGGGTGCCCCGCTATTCCATCGAGGATTGTTTTGGGGGCCAGGAAGACCTCAACCTCGTACACACTTCGCGAGAGTTCCAGCCCGGGGCCGAATCGTTTGACGAGCGGTACAAGTTTGTCGGTTCCTCTCTCGAAACCCGCAGCGACGATGCGGATTTTCCCTGGGACCGCCTTGATGAAAGGCCTTTGGTCTACGTTTCGTTGGGCACGTCCTTGAATGAACAACCGGATTTCTTCGGCAACTGTCTGGAGGCAATGACTTCGGAACCCCTCCAGGTCGTCATGTCCGTTGGCGATAAAATAGGCGAGGCGGAAAAGGCGGCGTTGTCGGAGCATTGCATTGCCGAGCGGCACGTACCCCAACTGTGCGTGTTGAAACGAGCTGCCCTCTTCATCACCCATGGAGGCATGAACAGCGTCAGCGAAGGGTTGTATTACGGCGTGCCCTTGATTGTTGTGCCGCAGACGGCCGAGCAGGCTTTGATTGGCCGCCGTGTCGCCGAGTTGGGCGCGGGTCTCGTCGTGCCCATGAGAAAACTGACGTGCCATCCATTGCGACAGGCAGCGCTTACCGTGTTGGGCGATGAGCGATACCGGCATGCCAGTGCGAAGATCGGTCAATCACTGCGCGAAGCGGGGGGATACCTGCGGGCCGCCGACGAGATCTTTGCGTTTAAGAAACAAAACAACATCTCGTGAGCATGGTTGCCAAGATACGTAATGCGAAATCGGAAACACAAACACTAAGGAGAGAGTCATGGCATTCACCCTTCCTTCGCTTCCGTTCGACAAAAGCGCGCTCGATCCGGTCATCAGCGCGGAAACCCTCGAGTTCCACTACGGCAAACACCATCAGGCCTATGTCAACAACCTGAATGGGCTCGTGGAAGGCAAACCCGAAGCCGA
>SLSB01000186.1 GCA_007130675.1 Candidatus Hydrogenedentota bacterium
TCGGCTTTTTCGGCTGCCAGGCGAATCTGACGGGCAAGGGCCAGCGTGAACGTGGGCGAGACGACCTCATCGGTCACCACCTTGACCGTCCCCCGAGTCGCGGCAAGATGCCGCATAAGCTCCACGAAGTTCTTCCCACCCTTCGCGCGGCAAGACGCATGACCGTAAATTGCCGAAGTGCGCACAATCAAATGCTCGCGGCATTCCGCCGCCGCGAGGTATTCTCCCGCAATCTTCGACGCCCCATACACATTGAGCGGGGCAGGCAGATCGGTTTCAACATAGGGACGCTGGGCGCCATTGCCGAAGACATAATCCGTGCTGATGTGTACCAAGCGGGCAGCGGCTTCTTGACATGCCTTGGCGAGATCGCGCACACCCGAGGCATTGACCGCAAAAGCCTGAGCGGCATTCTCCTCGCATTCGGGCACGTTGTGGGCGGCGGCGGTGTTGACCACGATATCGGGGCGCACTTCATCGACTACCAGGGACCACACCCGCGTTGGCGAACACAGGTCGAGTTCGACCTCCGCGCCGGTCAGATCAGCCTCGACAAGGTCCGCATCCTGAAAGACGCGGCAGACGTCTCTCCCCAGTTGCCCGGCCGCGCCAATTACAAGCACTTTCACAGGCGATCTTCTCCCGAAGTTACCCAGCGGCTGCTATTTTGCCGCTTTTTGCTGTTCCAATTCCTTGAACACCTGAATGTTATAGAAACGTTTGTCGGAGAAATCGCCAAACTCGTCGAGATGCTGATACAGTTCGCCGATGGTGTCCGCTATCCCATACTTGGGATTGAACCCAAGATAGGTTCGGGCCTTTTCGCATGTTACTTTGTAATTGCGATAATCCTGTTGGCTCAAGACCTCGATGGCGATCTTCTCGCCGGTCAATTCCATGAGCTCTTCGCGCACGATGTCCCCGACCTGGCCTACCGTGAAATTGTCATAGGCCACATTGAAGGCCCCGCTGATGGCCGAATCCGCTTGTATAGCCCTCAGAAACGCGGCACAACTGTCACGCACGTCCATCAAAGGGCGCCAAATCGAAGGGTTATTGATGGTGATCTTGCCGTCAACCAGGCCACACCGAAACATGGTGTTGATGATAAGGTCGAAACGCATTCGGGGGCTGTAGCCGCAGACCGTGCCTTGCCGCAAGGCGATGGTCGAGAAGCCTTCATCTTGAAGCTGCATCACGCCGCGCTCGCCCTGCAGCTTCGAGATGCCGTAGGGGTAGCTGCACGTCACCGGAGATTCTTCGTCGTAGAGTTCGTTCACCGTGTAACCGTACAGCGAGCACGAACTGGCATAGATAAAGCGTTGCACTCCCGCCTTTTTCGCAATAAAGGCCAGGTACGAGGGCAAAGCCCCGTTTTCAACAAAATTCCGCGCAGGACTGTACTCGGCCATGGGGTCGTTAGACAGGCCCGCCAGAAAGACCACTTGGTCAAAGCCTTCCAAATCCGTCTCGGTCAGGTCAAACAACTGCTTCTGGAGCACGCGCGTCCCCTCAGGCAGTCTGTTTCCAAACCACAACAGGTCGACCACGGTCACTTCATATCCGTGCTCCTGAAGCACGGGAACAAGTGCCGAGCCGATGAAACCCGCGCCACCCCCAACGAGAATCTTTGTCATATCCTTCTGCCCTTCCTGTTGTTCAGAGCTTGGGTCAGCGTAATCATCTAAACGTTGATCTCCGCTTGCGCAAGCGGCGGAGCGTCTTTGTCTTTCTGGCTGATGATGGTTGGCTGCATCGGCCATTCTATGCCGATCTCGGGGTCGGCGAAATGGATGGCACGTTCCGATTCCGGCGTATGCATTGCCGTACACTTGTAGTAGACAAGGGCGTCTTCCGTAAGCGCCACGAAACCATGCGCGAAGGCAGGGGGGAAATACAACGCTAAACCATTGTCAGCGCTCAGTTCGCGCCCCACCCATTGGCCAAAAGTGGACGATTCCCTGCGGAGGTCGACCCCAACGTCGAAAATTGCGCCCGATATCACCCGGACCAGCTTGCCCATGCCGTGGGGGGCCAACTGGTAATGCATGCCGCGCAACACCCCCTTGGCCGATTTGCTTAGACAATCTTGAACAAAGATCTCGTTGAAACCCGATTCAGCCCAGACCTTCTCAGAGTATGCCTCAGAGAAAAAACCCCGTTCGTCATGAAAGCGCTTTGTGCGCACCTCCAAGACCCCACCGATCTCGGTCGGCGTCAAGTCCACCGGCATGGGCATTTGAAATTCCTCCTGTCCGCATCTGCGCAGCTCCCAGTCAAGAACACACTAAGGAGCGCTATGGTATAAGACCATGACAAGCAAGTCAAAAGAGCATCTGGTAAGCCCCGTTGCGGGCTGTGCTATGGCGGAGGGGTGAAAGCGTCTGCCCAAGTGCCATGACGCTCCGCCATACGCCAGCGCGACTCTCAGCCGAGCGCAGCCCGGCGCACCGCCCGGAAACCCAGATGCAGGAGAAAGACTTGGCAGACGAGGCCAAGCGCAACAAACTGGGGCGTATGGGCGAACGGCCATGGCGTCCCAAACCATTCGGCAAATAACCCATAACCAATTGCCCCAATGAGACATCCAAGCCCCACCATTCCCTCGTGAATTGCCACGCGCTGGTGTTTTCTGCGGGGGTCGACCACGCTGTACGCTTGGCTGGCAAAGAAGCATACCCCGGTCGATGTGCCCACGATCGCGCAACACACCGCCATGACCATCAGGCTGGTGGTGAAAGAAAACACCCAGAAGGCCCCAGCGGCAGCCGCCTGAAACCCCGCAAGCACCCAGAAACGGTGCTGCCAGACGTGCGTATGACCCATAACCAGCGACGCCCCGGCGCGTCCGCCGTTCATGATGAGTGCAAGACCGGAGAAGTAGACCACAGGCTCGGCGGTCAGTTGAATGCCGTCAGCCGATCTCACAAAGAACAGCCCCCCGGCCCGCACCAGCTCTTCCATGCGGTAGCTGAACACCGCAGTGACGGCGGTGAAAAGCGTGCTTCCCAGCAAGAGCGACAGCCACGCGGCAAAGAGATGCGCTTCACTGCGTTTCGTGTGTTCGGCATTCAGCGCGCGGGTCTGTTCGGCATCCGGGGCCATCATGCGCGATTCGTGCGGCAGCGTAGCCACCAGCACCATCGCCGCGGCGCCGGTCACGAACGCCGCCAAGAAAGGCAAACGATAATCGATGGGCGACAGTATCCACGTCGCGAAAGGGGCCAGCGTGAGCCCGAGCGTCCATGAAACATTGTAGAGTGCCAGATGCTTGGTGCGTGTCTTGGGGTCGGGCTCGGCGCCTACCCACGACTGCATGGCGGGCCAGAACATCGCCGGGCACATCATCCCCGCGGTGGTCAGGGCCGCGTAGTAATAGGGATTGGGGATCGCCACCGCGAGGGGAAACAGGATGGTGAAGCCCGTGCCTCCGATAAGCGCCATCACAAGACCATTGGCAAGCCGCCCGACGTACTGTGCCGAAAGCAGGCTGACCAACGCATACAGCGCCCATTGAGCGCCCGTGATGACGCCGGACATGCCGGCCTGCCCGCCCAAAACATTGTAGATGTAAAAGGGCGAAGCCAAGAGACCGCAGACCATCGCAAAGTCAAAAAGAAAGGCGGCCGCAAAGTGTCTGTAATGGGGCTTCAACATAACCGCGAGAGTCTACGCAGCCCGGAAGCAAATATCAAGGGCAAAGAGATGCCCCGGATCCGCCCGCGCGTAAGATAATGAGACGAGACGCCTCATCTGCGAACATGCTTGGTAGGCCCGGCGTCTCGCCGCCTTCACGGGTCACGCACGGGGGGCTGGTGGGGCCGTAGGAGGCGTTCTACGATCTCGATGTGGCGACGACTTGGTTTACGTGTGGCCGGCAAATTGGCTGTATCACATATTGCTGTGGTCATTGAAATAATCGGCACTCTTTCGGTAGGCTATGGGCTGTGTCTTGCCCCGTGACGGCGTTCTGTTCCCATGTGTAACCGGAAGCCCGGGGCATCTGAAGAAAGCACCAGCTGCCTGCCGCAAACCCGCGGAACACAGCCGCACGGTGCAGTCAGGGAAGGGGTGAGCATAATGCCCATCGGGGTTGGAGTCATTGGGGCGGGGGTTGTTGGCGGGGGCGTCATTGAGACGCTGCTGGCCCATCCCACGGTCATCAAAACCCGCAGCGGCGTGGACCTCGCCCTCGTGCACGTCGCGGAACTGGACCAAACCCGGCTGCGCGAATTCACGTTGGACGGCGTGACGGTGAGCGCTGATGCCGAAACCCTGATCCAGGACCCGCAGATCCAGGTGGTGTGCGAGCTTATCGGAGGTCTTGAACCCGCCAAGAGTTTCATCTTGCGGGCCATCGAGGCGGGAAAACACGTCGTCACCGCCAACAAGATGCTGCTGGCCTACCATGGCCCGGAATTGTGCAAGGCCGCCATCATGCACAATGTGCAGCTTCGCTACGAAGCGGCGGTCGCGGGGGGCATCCCGATCATCCGGTCCGTGCGCGACGGGTTGGCGGGCGACCGCATCCAAGCGCTCTATGGTATCCTGAATGGCACGTGCAACTACATTCTAAGCCGCATGACCGAAGACGGCCACGAATTCGGGCAGGCGTTGCACAAGGCCACCGAACTCGGGTTCGCAGAAACACCGCCCGACCTCGATATCGAGGGCCACGACACCGCTCACAAATGCCAGATTCTGACCTCGCTGTGCTTTACCACGGAAGTCGCGTTTGACGATCTCTACGTCGAAGGCATTACCAACATCACCCACGCCGATGTGGCCTATGCCCATGAACTGGGCTATGCAATCAAGCTGCTGGCCATCATTCAGGACCGCCCCGAGGGCATCGAAGCCCGGGTGCATCCAACGCTTGTGCCGCATGACCATCAACTCGCCGCCGTGCGCAATGAATTCAACGCGGTGTACGTCGAAAGCGATGTCGCCGGGGCCACCCTGTATTACGGTAAAGGCGCAGGTCGCTTCCCGACGGCGAGCGCGGTGGTCGCCGATGTGGTGGATATCGCACGCGGCAGCGAGGTGCCCCCCGTGCCGCCATTCGTCTATGCCGGGCGGCGGCCCGTGCTCGATATCGGCTCGGTGAACTCGCGCTACTATCTGCGCCTGACCACACTGGACAAGCCCGGTGTCCTGGGCAGCGTCTGCACCATCCTTGGCAACCATGGCGTAAGCATCGCATCATGCATCCAGCAGGAAATGTCCGGAGACGAACCGGTGCCGGTTGTCCTTATGACGCACGAGACCCGCGAGTCCAGTCTGCGAAACGCCTTGGAAGAAATCAATCGACTCGACTTCATCCGAGAGGCCACCCACGTCATCCGCGTGTTGCAGGAGTAGCCCATGCGCATGGAAGGCATCATCAACCGTTACCGAGCGTATCTGCCCGTAACGCCAGAAACCCGGGTTATCAGTCTTAACGAAGGCTCGACGCCGCTTATCGCCGCCCCAAATCTGAGCGCGGCCATTCATCCGCGCATCGAGATCCATCTCAAGTTCGAAGGACTCAATCCCACCGGATCATTTAAGGACCGCGGGATGACCATGGCCATCACCAAGGCGCTTGCAGACGGGTTCCAGGGCGTGCTGTGCGCGTCGACGGGCAACACATCGGCCTCGGCGGCCGCCTACGCTGCACGCGCGGGCATGCGTTGCGCGGTACTGATCCCCGAGGGGAAGATCGCGCTCGGCAAACTTTCGCAGGCCATGATCCACGGCGCAAAGGTCATCCAGATTCGTGGCAATTTTGACGACGCTCTCCGCCTGGTGCGCATCATCACAGAGAATCATCCCATCGCGCTGGTTAACTCGATTAATCCCTACCGCATCGAAGGCCAGAAAACCGGCGCGTTCGAGATTGTCGACGATTTCGAAGGCATTGCGCCGGATTTTCACGTCCTTCCCGTGGGAAATGCAGGTAATATCACGGCCTATTGGAAAGGATACAAAGAATACCACGCCGCAGGGAAGGCGCAGAACCTTCCGCGCATGCTGGGCTTCCAGGCGGCGGGCGCCGCACCCATCGTTATGGGCCATCCGGTCGAGAAGCCCCAGACCTTCGCGACGGCCATTCGCATTGGCAACCCGGCAAGCTGGGAAGCCGCCGTAGCAGCGCGCGACGAGTCCGGAGGGGTCATCGACATGGTCACCGATGATGAGATTCGCGCGGCATACAAAAAAATGGCTGCCCTCGAGGGCGTTTTTGCCGAACCCGCCAGCGCGGCAACCATTGCAGGCATTATCAAATACGCGGCTCAAGGATACTTCGAGCAATTCACGCCGCTCCAGGGTGAAAAGCTGCGGCTGGTTTGCATTCTCACCGGTCATGGCCTTAAGGACCCGGACAGCGCCATCAAGTCAGCCGAGGAACCCATCACAGCAGAGGCTCAGGAAGAAGCCGTGCTCGAAGCCATGGAACTCGGGATTCCAGAACCAGCAGGGGTATAAAGAAAGATGCCATACGGGCTGATTTTTGACGTGGACGGTGTGCTGGCAAACACCGAAGCCCTCATCGCCCGAGCAACGGCGGCGATGTTTCGCGAGATGTACGGACTCGAATTAACGCGCGAGGATTTTTTGCCCTACGTAGGCACCGGGGCCAAGCGCTATACCTTGGGCCCCGCGGAGGACCACGGCATCGAAATTGACCTCGAGAAGGCCCTGCGTAAACGCCATGACAATTTCGTTGCGCTACTGCACTCCGGAGAATCCATCGCCTTTCCGGGCGCATCCGAATTGATCGCAGCCGCCCATGGCCATCCCGAATGGAAACTCGCCATTGCCACGTCGAGTCCGAGCGCAAAAGCCAGCGCAACACTGGCGGCCGCCGACATTGAACTCGAGGGGTTCGATGCCGTGATCACGGGCGACATGGTCAGTCGGACCAAGCCGGACCCCGAGATCTATCTCACTGCATTAACGATCATCGACCTTCCCGCGCAGAGCTGCGTAGTGATCGAGGACGCCGTTGCAGGAGTCGAGGCCGCGAAGGCAGCCCACATACACTGCATAGCGGTCACCAATACGTTCCCGCGCCCGAGACTCGCCGAGGCGGGCGCCGACATGATTGTGGATGCCCTGACCGAAGTCGATCTGGGCATGCTCGTGGCGTTGGTGGCCTGATTCCAAACCGATATGAAACGCTCGATCGAGACTATTCGCTTTCCAGAGCCCATGGAGTACACGGCCATGATGGCGCTCCAGGAGGAGCGCCGTGACGCCGTGGCCGCGGGCACAGCGCCCCATACGCTGTTTCTGCTCGAGCATACGCCGGTCATCACGCTCGGCCGGAAGTCGAACCCCGCTCACGTACTCTCCTCGAAAGAGGAGTTGGCAGCCCAAGGCATCGCACTGGCCGAGACCGGGCGCGGCGGCGATGTCACCTATCATGGTCCCGGACAGCTTGTGGCCTACCCGATTCTAGCGCTGAGCGCATGGAAACAGTCGTACCACTGGTATCTGCGTTCGCTCGAATCCGTTCTGCTCGATGTGCTACGCGGATACGGCCTAAACGCCGGACGGCTCGAGGGATTCACAGGGGTCTGGGTAAACGGCGCCAAAATCGCCGCCATCGGCGTGGGCGTACACAATTGGGTCACCTTTCATGGCATCGCGTTGAATGTCGAACCTGATATGAGCCATTTCCAGCGCATTGTGCCCTGTGGGATTCGCGACAAACCCACCACCTCGCTCGCCGCATTGATGCAGTCCGCACCGCCGATGAGCCAGGTCATGGACGATTTCGAGGCGGCATTTCGCGCGTATTTCGAACTGCCTGACGCCGCACCCGTCCCGGAACCTTAAGGCATTGCCTCGAGGCCCTCTCCCCCACTCGTTGCGCTGTCACCGGACCCGCCCGGGTGATCTGACAACCTCCACAAAACAGTTGTGAATACGCGCATTACCGCAAATCCGCACATGACCAAAGGAACTTCTTGGGATAAACCTCTTGTCTCATGACTTCTAAGCGCCAGAGCCGCGCATACCAAACCAGCCCGCTGACGGGTGAAGGGAGGGGGAGGGCCGAGTCCAAAGAAGTGCGGCTCCCATCGTCATTCCTGCGCAAGCAGGAATCCAGAAGTCTTGCGGAAGGCACGTCTAAAGGCAGACTGGACCCCTGCTTTCGCAGGGGTGACGGAAGGCAGGCATCATACTTCCGAAACGCCAGCGCCGCGAAAAGATGCCAGCCTAGGGCAACGCCCTGGGAAAACGGATTCTTCCAAAATGTCCGGGCTGAATGCCCGGCACATTGTTCAATTCCACACGCACGTTCACTGCAATTCACGATGTATGCTAGAACATCTCTGGGACTCTGATATGTTGCCACGCCTCCGGCTCTCCAGAGGACATCCGTGAATTGAAGGGAAAAAACTACTCGATTCCATTCATCCTATCTTACGAATACCCCCATTATCGTCGGGACCTGGAAATGCCTATGTGTGTAACCAGACTCATTCATCGGGGGGCGGCACGGGAACCGCGTTCTGTGGGGACACAAGCCGCTCGAGGGCTTCGCGCGTGCGCTCCTGCTCGGGTACGAGTTCGAGTGAGCGCTCGAACGCCTCGCGTGCGCGTTCGGTTTGCCCGA
>SLSB01000289.1 GCA_007130675.1 Candidatus Hydrogenedentota bacterium
ATATTGAGCTTGATGCGCCCGTCTTGAGGAACTCGCCGCTCGGAGAGGTCCATGTTGGACAATAGCTTGAGCCGCGAGATGATCGAGGGCTGGGCGCGTTTGGGCGGCGGAGGCATCAAGTGCAATACGCCGTCAATGCGGTAGCGCACTTTCAGATCATGCTTGCCCGGCTCGACGTGAATGTCACTCGCCCGAAGCCGGAACGCCTCGAGGATGAGGTTATGCACGTACTTGACGACCGGGTGGTCTTCTTCGCTCGCGTCCCCGTCGTCGCCCGCACTCACATCAAAATCCGCGGCATCCACGCTGATGCTGCTCATACTGATGTCGCTGGCAGACATGCTGCTCACGCTGCTCATCGACGAATCGAGAGAACTCACGTTCGACATGGTGCTCAGCGTGCTCATCGTCGAGGCGCTGCTCACGGTGGAAAGCATCGATTCGACCGTATGCTCGTTCAGCCCGTAATACTTGCTAAGGGCTTGAACAATGTCCTCGGCAGGGGCCAACTGCGGCTCGACCGAACGCTCCAGAAGCCGCTCGACGTTCTCGAGCGCCGTGAAATTCGTCGGGTCCGCTGTTGCAATAACAAGACGATCGCCCAATTCACCTATCGGGACAATCCGGTACAGGGTGGCGATGCTGGGTTCCACCAGATTGCGGATGCGCTCGGGAATCTCGCGATCAGCCAGGCGCACAATCGGGATGCCAAGCTGTTCGGCAAGCCCCTCGGTGATGTGCCCCTTGCTCAGATAACCCAGGCGAACCAAGATCTCGCCCAGCTTGCGATGGCCCATCGTCGTCTGCTGTTTGTGCACGGCCTCGTCAAGCTGCTTCTGGGAAATGACCCCCTTTTCAACAAGTGTCTGCCCGAAGAGACTATAAGTTTGCTGTGGCACGGCCCGATCCTCACTTTCTCTGCGCTTACAATGTACCAGACACGGACGGATCTTGTCAATGTAAATAGTGCGAGATCATATTGCAACTCTTACACTTACGCCATGTTTTGTCAATAAATTACCTCGATCGAAATGCCCGTGCCCAAAATCTCGCGTACACCACGCCAGAAACCGGCCCGCGAAGCGCTGGGAAGCCGGGTGCGGCCCCTCAACGGACACGCACACAGCCCATCTACAAACGACTCCCTCCAACCAGAATAAAGCCCCTTGCGCGGTTTCTGGAGAGAAGCCGCCGCCCTTTTCGGCTGCGTGTTCGAGGGTGTTCCCGTCAACCGATAATCCTGACCCTTCGCCGCCCAATGTGCACTTAACTGTACCGTCCTTCCGATCCACAAACCATTGTGACGCAGCAAGGGACAAAAATCAACCTGCCCGTGCCCAAATCCGGGCAGGCCACCTGAATCGCGCCTGTCCGAGAAACTCCCCTGAAACCGTTTTCCGCGAGAGTGCGAACAAGCGCCCAACGTTGCGTGATATGCGTGAGACAAATTGTGCATATCGCGCCCGGGCTGAACTGAATCAAGCCCCAGACCGCTACCCGCGCGGCGCCATGAACAGCATCCTGCAATCGAGCCCTTGGCCATCATCCGCGGGACGCAACTCGTCAAGACGTTCCAGAACCACAAGATTGCCGCCACTGTAAATCCGCACCAGAAGGTCGAGCAATTCGGCCATGCTCACGCCCCGAAGCTGCAACTGAACCGCCTCGAAATTGCCCGAACGCACCGCGGTGTTCTGCGTCTCGAGAATGGCGCGGGCGCTCTGGTCCGATTTCAGATTCTGCGCCTCGAGGGCTTGGTCCACATGCGAATAGAGCCGGAAAGTGCCCCGCTCACGCAGCCTGGCCTGCAGGGCCTGCCGGCTCTGCCGCCGCGCCAGTGCCTCGTCTCGGATCAACTGCGCATCAAGCAGGCGCCCGCGTGCCGCCTGAACCTGCCGGATGGATTGGTTGTACGCATTGAAAGGGCCGCGGTCTGAAAGCAACCACTGAAAAATGATAATCGCCACAACCACCGCGCCCACGGTCACGACCATCTTTTCGCGCTTCTGCATCGCAAACTTCGCCATTTGGGTGCTCCTGTCTAAAAGTACGCCCGGATACTGAAGGTCGCCCGGCCGGCCTCGTCGCGCCGCTGCGGGTCCTCGACCTGCTCGAACAGGTCCGACGCGCGCAACGCCGCCACCACCCCGTCGAAAGCAGCGGCATCCTGCACTTCGCCCTCGATCAACACGCTTTGCAGTTCGCCTCTGCGAAGCGTCGACGTGATCCGGACGGAAGTCACCTGCACATCCCTTTCGGGCATTCGAAGGCTGATTTCCTTCAACAACTCGGGCAAGGGCGGCCGCTGAAAAATGTCGAGGTCCGACCCACTCTCCCCTTCCCGGGCTTCTCTGTTATCGCGTGCCATCAACTCGATCGTGTGGCTTCCCCCCGCATCCGCCGAAGGTCGTCCGCCCCGGACGTCGGGAGCGTCAGGAAAAGCCTCCGTGTAATACTCCCAGATGGTGTCGCCGATCCGCTCAATTTCTTCGCGGTTCTGTTGATAGTTCGCGTATGCGTAGACGCTATATCCTGCAATCAGCACCAGCACAAGACACGCGGAAAACACCGCATGACGGATAAGCCCCGCCCATGCATTCGGCGCCGCCAGCGGTCCGCTGCGAAAATTCAGCCCGTACGGTCCCCCGGCAGCCGTCAGGGCAACACCGCCAAGCGCAGCCCATGTGTTGGCGCCGTTGCTCTCGCCGTGTTCCTCGTCTGTCGCGTCCGGAACCTCGGACGCCGCGCCCGAGACCCCAACGGCAATCGCCCGGGCCTGGGTCTGGGCCAACCCTGCGCCCTTAACGCCGTCCAGCAAGTCCACATATTGCACGGCCACGGCCAGCTCGTCCTCGAAATCGACGCGATGAAACTCGGTCATGGCCTGGCCGGTCACAAACAACTCGGAAAGCGCCGCATCCTCATCCGTCCACGATGCCTGAAATGCCCGCAAGGTGTTTTGCACTTCGCGGGCCGCACTGGCAGGCATCTCACGGAACTGCGCAGCAGTCAACGGCAGATGCCGCAAAAACACCAGCGAGGTTCCCGCCGTAACCACCAGCGCCGAGCCCGTCTCGCGCACATGCAAAACCGCCGAAAGCTGCTTGCCGCCGCCAACTTTCGCGCGCAACAGCGAAGTCAGGCCCGCGGCATCCAGCCCAATGCCCTCGACCTCGACCCCCGCGGTGCGCAACACATCGAGTTGTTCCTCGAGCAACGTCCGCCGAACCCCGAGAGCCAACACATCAGTGGTCCCGCCGGCTTCCCGGATAACACTGTAATCCACCGCCAGTTCATCAATAGAAAACGCCAGATAGGGCTCGAGTTCGAAGGGAACCGCTGCCGCCACCTTGCGTTTCCCCCGAAAAGGCAGCGTCAGTTTGCGCGCGATGGCACAATCGCTCCGCGCACATAAGACCCACGCGGCCGGCTTGGACCGTATCTGCGACAGCGCATGCGCGGCCGCCGCCGCCAATGCGTCAAATCGCTCATTTGCGTCTTCATAGACCGCCTGGCATGCGCAGGCATCCGTAATCGACGGCATGCGCCCGCCGGTATTCACCACGGCCAGCCGGATCGTGTCTCCCTCGAATTCGACTGCGCCGATTTTGGACGGCAATTTCATTGAGTCACTCTCCAATCCAACGTGCGGAACAGCTCGGCGCCATCCTGGCCCGGATCGCGCCAGACAAACGCCTGGATGCGCACCATGGTATTCTCATGCATCCCCATGCCTTCAATTTGAAACACCTCGCTCGACCACGTCCATACCTCGGGCCTGCGCTCAGCGGGCCGCACCTGGTCGGTTCGCCTTCTCCCGCCGACATCCTCCCTCGGGTCCAGCAACCCCCGCGCCTCCGCATCGGACCGGCTGGTAACCGGGTCCCCGTTCTCCTGCCAGCTCAGGGCCATCTGAGACACGCCAGATTGCCCGATCGCGTCGGCCATCGCCTCGAGAACCGGGTAACGGGCTGTGTTTATATTGATCCGCCCCAACGGGTCGCCATGGACGGTGACCAGTTCGGTCAACGGCGGAAATTCATCGATGTTCTGCGGATCACCGAAGAAAATCTCGGGGGTCATGCCCGCAACCAGCAACAATTCCTCGACCGAACTCATCGGGCCGTTCTTGCAGCCGTAGGGAGGATCGAGCGTGGTGTAATAGTCCGCCTCCGCCCCCGCGGGCCGCACCTCGTCATCGAAATCCAGCCAATCCAATACCGCGTCCACAATATTCGGGTCGCCGCCGCGCCGCTCGAACAGAATCCGCAGCGCCTCGACCAAATACTCGTTCTCTTCGTTGTCGGTGGGCCTGAGCAACGCATTGAGGTTGAGTTTCCCGTATTCATCGGAAACCCGGCACTGCATGATACTGTCATTGATTTGCTGATACGGCAGGCCTTCCGCCCACAGGTCCAAGAGGCTGTCAAACGACCCCTCGCGGCCGCCCACGGCCATCTCCTCGAGGTCCGCCGCCAGAAGAGAGTACCCGTACGCCACCGCCGAACGCGCCGCAATCTGCGCCTCGAACCGCGTGACGTTGTTTTCAACAAAACTGGCCTCGACACGCATCTCATACGCATGTTCAACGACCAACACGGTAAGCAACACCACAAACAGCAACACAAGCACCAGCGCCGCGCCGCGATCAGAGCGCCCGCCGTTGCGCGCAGTATAAGACAAGCCCGCCCTCATGGGGTGACTCCCGGTATCTGAACGCCATCGAGCGCGCCGCGGGCTGCTTCGGCCTCGAGCTGTTCAAGCGCCCGACGCGCCGATTCGCCCGAGAAGTCCGGCAGTGTGCGGCCGTCTTGCGTGACCCCAAGTCCTGCCGGAATGGCAATCACCATCTCGAAATCAGGATCGTCGAGATCGTCAAAGCGTTCGGCCCGCTCGGCCTCGAGCTGCTCGTCAGTCTTGGCGAAATTGATCCGAATATGAACGCACCACGGCACCCGCCCAAATTGCACCGAATCCCACTCGTCAAGCCATTCCGTGCCATCAAAATACTGGATATCCATTGACCGCACCGGCACGCTCCAATGCGGCGCCTCGTAGTTGGGGTCGGTGGCGAACTCGCCCAATCCGCCCGTTCCGGCCTCGAGCTGTTCGACATTGCCGGCAAGGAGCGGCATCTCCACCGACTGGAGGTGGGGGCCCTCCGGGAGGTCTTCAGCACCCAAATCGCCGAAATCGAGTGTCATCTCGGTGTCGTCTCCCGCAATGACTTCATACCGCACTTCCTTCAGATCCCCTGGCAGCGACATGCCGCCCATCAGTGGCGCCGACGAGCAGAACCGCACCGAGTCTCTCGGGCCGTCGAAACTGTCTTCGCTGATGCCGATGAACTGAAACGCCGGCTGCTCGCTGAGGCGGTCCACATACACGCTGCGGAAATTGGTCTCGAAGCTGTGCGCCAGAAATTGCCTCAGACGGGTCTCCTCCGCCGCCGCACGCGACATGGCAATCGAGTTCACCACCGAATTTAGAGACGAATAGACGATTGCACCCATGAACACAGTGATGGCCAGCGCCAGAATCATCTCCATCAAGGTGAAACCGTTATTTCGCATAGTTCATCACCGCCTTGGCAACGAGCCAAGCCCTGAAATGCCCGAGGGCAGGCTGTCCAGATTCGACCCAATACCCGAGAGACCGCCTGGGGCTGTGCCTCCTCCCAAAGGCCCGGCTCGAGGTGCCCCTCCAGGGGTAGCCACCCCGACCCCGTCCGAGCGCGGGTCATAGACCATAAATACAATCTCGTGCGATTCGCCCTCCGGGTCGGTCACCGTTACCAGCACGTCATACAGCAACACAAAGCCCTGACCCGTCTGCTGCGCCTCAAAGCTGTAAGCATAATCAGGATACCGTTTGCCAAAATCTCCGTTCCCGGCAAGGTTGCCCGCCAACACTTCCGTCTCGGCCCGTCCCACCGCTTGCGACAGAAAATTGCGCACGAGCACATGCTCACGCGCCGAATCGAATAGCTGGAGCGTCCGGTAATGCGTTTCCAGCAACACAAGCATCACCCCGCCCAGTAAGCTAACCGCCACCACAATCTCGATCAGCGTAAACCCGGCTCTGCCGCCGCGCGTACGCCTGGGCGCCGATCTCTTTGGAACCGTGGCTGTCAAAATGAGTCCTTTTTCCCTTCGTAGATGTGGGCATTCCCCGTGATAGCATCCCACGCAACCGTGTAGTAGTCGTCACGCTTGCCCCTCAAAATAATCTGCACCGGTTCCGCCAGCCCCAGGGGCGTCACGTCCACTTCCACCATGCCGCCGGTCCTCTCGGAACCGCCAACGCGCACACTTTCGATATGTATGCCATCGGGCAACCGGGTGCGCTCCAGCAACGGGGTCTTCACCTCGTCCACACTATCTTCGTCGTCGCCGCCAAGCGTAAACTCCTTGCCCTCGAACAACGACCCAATTTCGCTCAGCAGCCCTTCGTGCCTCACGTTGCGCGCCTGAGACTGCAACGCAATCATCGCAAACCGTTCAAAGCGCTCCTGCATGGCGAGAGCCTTGGCGGCGACATCCTCCTCCGAACCCGGCTGATACATCCCTCCACGGCCGCCCGGCATCCGCTGCCCCGGAGAGCCATCATCCACCAGGCCAAACGCGCTGTCCCCGAACAGGCCGCCACCGCCTTCCTCGAGGTCGTATTCTGTGACCCAGCGCACGGTCCAGTATTCCTGCGGCTCATCGTCTGCGGGGGTCAGGTTGATGCGAATGGTGAGGCGTTCCTGTGCAATCACCGCATGGGCCATGGCAGCCCGCCCATAACCGGCAAGATGCCGCGCCGACCCCTCGAGTTTGCTCAAGAGAATCGTCGGCACAAGCTGCGGAATCGCAATAGCCATGATCAGACCGGCCAAGGTAATCACCACGACCAGCTCAACGAGCGTAAAGCCTCCCGCCAGCCCGAGGCCGTCCGCCTCACCCGAATTCTCTGCCATTCGGCGAGCGCGCATCACAGGGGCCCGCCTAGCGGTCGCCGCCGTGAAGGTCCCAGCTCACGATGTCCGCATCATAGCCGGTGCCGCCGCGCTGGCCGTTGGCGCCGTAACTGATGATCTCGTAGTCATGCCCCTGGCTGCCCGGCGACGTGTACACATACGGGTTGCCCCAAGGGTCTTTCGGGACCGTGTCGGCGTCCAGATACCGCCTGCCCCTCGGGTTGTTTATCAACGCCTCGAGCCCCTCGCTTGTGGTCGGGTAGCGCTTGAAATCCAGCCTATACTGGGTTAGCGCCGTGCGGAAATGTGAAATTTGCGCCTTCGCAGTGTTCACATGCGCATCGTCGGCCACCTGCAGGAAACGCGGGGCAACAAGCGCCGCCAGCAAGCCAAGGATCACAATCACGACCATCAGCTCGACCAGGGTGAAGCCTGCCTGCCGCCTTCTTCTCTCATTGCGTCGGGGTCTCTTCATCTTCCGATCCTCCTCAAGCAAAGGTGCTGCTCATCGTAAGAATCGGGAGCAGCATCGCGATCACGAGAAAACCTACAAACACGCCCATTACAAGAATTATGATGGGTTCCAGCAAACTCACCAGCGCATCAACGGCCAGATTCACCTCTTCATCATACGTATCCGCGCTTTTCAGCAGCATCGCGGGCAGTTCGCCGCTGCGCTGGCCAAGTTCGACCATATGCACGAGCATCGGCGGAAAGACGGCCGATTCGCGCAACGGCTCGGATAGATTCCGCCCGCGCCGCACCTGCGTCTTCACATCGTCCATAATCTGCTCGGCCTGGCGGTTCTGGAGCACCGACTTCACGACCTCCAGCGCATTGAGCATCGTCAAACCGCTCTCAAGCATCGAACCAAGGGTCCGCGCAAAACGGCTGCACACCACCTTCAAATATAACGTACCCACATAGGGAACGCCCATCTTGAACCGGTCCCACCGCAGCCGTCCTTCCGGCCGGCTGACCCACGCCCGCCACGTCAAATAGGACGCAGCCAGCACCAACAGCATGGCCCACCACCAGTCATAAATAAAGTCACAGCCTGCCAGCAGCGCCTTGGTGATGCCCGGCAGCTCGACATTCTGCCGCGCGAACGTGCCCACAATCTTCGGGACCACCACCATCATCAGAAACACAATCACGCCCACACTCACGCAGGCCATCAACACCGGATAGGCCAAGGCCGACGTCACCCGAGCGCGCAATCTCACGTTGCGTTCGAGAAGCTCGGCCAGCCGCATCAGCACGGCCTCGAGCGCCCCGCTCGTCTCGCCCGCCCGCACCATGTTCGTGTACAGCGAGTTGAACACCCGAGGGTGTTGCGACAGCGCATCGGCAAGCGTCATGCCTTCGTTGACCCGGTCCCGCACCTCGAAAACAATTTTCTTGAGCCGCGGATTGCCCGTCTGCTCGAGCAACGCAGTCAACGCCTCGACCAGCGACATGCCCGCATCGAGCAGCACCGCGAGCTGCCGCGTCATGAGCGCGATGTCACGCATTTTTACGCGCCCGAAAGACGCGCTCATCAGGTCAGAAGTGCCAACGGCCCCATCGTGGGATTCGCGCACGCTGGTAGGAAACAACTCCTGTTCGCGCAGCTTGCGCCGGGCCGCCGCGGGCGA
>SLSB01000055.1 GCA_007130675.1 Candidatus Hydrogenedentota bacterium
GCCCATCTTGTCATTTTGATATCCCGTCAGAAATCATGCTCCCCGTTTCCAAATCCGTCCGCATGTGTCATAATCGGGCGCAAGGCAATATGGGGAAAAAGCCGGAACAGACTACGCGCCTTCAGCGTTTTCGGGGGTTCTGATTGAAGACCACGAGGGCCTCCGGGCGAGCCCGGGCAGGAACGCGCCCGGTCGGAGATGGTCGGATGTCTTACCCCAGGAGACCGCGTAACGCATGGCCTCGCTGCTTCGAAAATGGTGTGATCTGAATGTGGCCCTGTCAAAGCGGGTGGAATCCTTCTTTCCGCATACCCGCATAGCCCTTCATGAGCGCTTCCATGGCGATTTCGCGCGGTGTGTGGATGAAGGGCGCGACAATGCGATAATTCTGGATGTTGGAGGGGGCCGTTCGTGCCCAACGGCCTCGCTACTGAGTGAAGAGACCGGTCTTCGTCTCGTCGCCGTTGATCTTTCCCGGGCCGAATTGGCGCGCAATAGCGACACCCGCCTCAAGGTCTGCGCCGACGCATCCAAGGGGCTCCCGTTCGCGGACGGCGCCGCACGCATTGTTGCCTCGCGCTTTCTGCTCGAGCACCTTCCAGACACGGACGCATTTGTAGCTGAAACCGCGCGCGTACTCGCCGCGGACGGCACGGCATTGCATCTGTTCGCTGGCAAGCATACACCCTTCGCGACTCTCGGACGCGTGTTGCCCGCCGCGTGGTCGCGTAGGCTCATTGCGCGCATTTACCCGGATCAGGTGGGGATCCTCGGCTACACGGTCCATTATGACCACTGCACCTACCGGCAGTTTCTCGGGCTGTTGAGAAAACACGGACTCACCCCCGAGGATAGCGCGGTGAGCTACCACCAGTCTGCTTTCGCTTACGCCGTTTTCCCCCTCTTCGTTGTCAGCGCCTGCTATGATGCCGTCATCCATGCGCTGAACATTAAAGCGCTGGGTGCCGCGCTTTATGTAAGGGCCGGGCGAACCGCCGCCGAAACAACACACGGAAGCTCTGAGTAGTCCGTTGACTCAGACCCTGCCATGTCCGCGCTGCACGTAATCGAGTGAGAGGCCCTGTGGTTAAAGGAAGATGTCAAACAGCCAAAACGCGCGTCTCGGCGCGCATTGGGGGCAACAATCAGCTTTAAATAGAATGCGTGCTGCCAGCACTTGACAGCACGCATTAACCAAAATCGTCTGGTGTTATTCGGCGGAGGATTTCCGCTGATTCACAGACCCTATCATCAGGTCGTCAGGGTTTCCGGATTCCGAAGGGCTGAGTACCCGTCACACTATCTTCTTCACCGTGCAGTTTCGCGCGGATATACGGGCCAACAGTTTCCAGCGCGTTCAAATCTACCTTGCTGCCCTCGTGAACCTTCTCGCCAGAGGAAATCCAGTGGATCGTCTCGTACCCTGTGGCCTTAATCTCTATGGTCGCGTTTTCCTGATCGACATGAATCGCTTCGATCACGGGCGGCGGCGCGCCACGTTGTCCGCGCGGGGCAAACGAGAAATAGCTCAAGCCATTCAGCATTCCATAACGCACCCATTCCGTTGTCAGTCCCGGCAGAAGGAGCACGTTCCAGTTGCGCCCGAGCGCCATCAGGGAATGCATATCATCGTTCGAATAGCCCCAAACAGGCCGCTCGGGCATGGTTTCCTGAAGAATGGCATCCCAGAGTTCCCGGTCGCCCGGGTACCGGTCCCCCGAGTTGTAGACCTCGAGCCCGAAAAGATGGTCGTACCGATCATAAAGGTCGACATACCACTCGACGGGCCTGTCATATCGGCCCGGGTGATAGAGCATGGTGATGCCATTCTTGGCTGCCGTTGCTTCCAGCGATTCCTCCTCGGTCGTGGTACCGTCATGATCGCTGAAAAAACTGCCCATATGATGGTGGCGCGACAACTCATTTCCTTGAACCGCTATCATCCCCAACGCTTCCGGATCACGGTTTTCGTACTCCGTTGTTTCCGGCATCGTTCTCGGGGCCTCCTCCATCCGACTGACCGACAGCTCACTCATCGACAGCTCCGAGAACGCCGTCCACGGGTAGGTGACTGCATTGTGGTCCGTGATGGCCAAGATCGAATAATCGAGCGCATGGTATTCGTCAACCACCGTGTGCGGATGCATCCGGCCATCGCTGTGGGTGGTATGGGTATGGAAGTTCGCTTTGTATTGCCCATACGCCTCCCAGTCCACAATCTCATACGGGTTGTCGATGGTCCATGCCGCGGCGCAATGGGCGAATGCCAACAAAAGCAGCAACGGAACGACGACGGCGCGCGCCATGAACCGCGGCAACCAACGGCTATGCCTGAATGTACTTCTCATGAAAGAAAATCCTCCGTTAGTTGTACTTTGATCTCAGCCATGAAAAAGGCAGTTCAATGGAACTTACACGGTCTTTTGCTCGGAAAAACTAAGCAAAACACCGTGACCCTCACCCGAGGGGTGAATCCAGTCTCGCTCATAGGCCCTTGTGAAATCTGACGATGCCACAATGAGCCTGTCGGAAACTGCCCTTTCCAGATTCACACGTAGGGCAACAAGTGCATCCCTAATCCTTATTCCGGTGCTCACCACCGAATATCGCGCGCACAATCGAACGTTGGGCGCGAAAATACCTTTGACATGCGGCTGCGCACGTGCCTTCAGCCTCGTATGCGAAAACTGTCGTAGCGGGAAGGTCCGGCTTCCCATTCCTCGTCCACATGGGTCACGGAAGCAAACGCGGGGCCTTCGCGGCACCATTCCAGCATTTGCTGCAACTCATCGCGGTCGCCTTCGAATTCCGCCTCGACACACCCGTCGACACGGTTCCGCACCCATCCTGAAAGTCCGAGTTGCAGGGCATGCCGTTGCGTGGCGTATCGGAACCCCACGCCCTGAACACGACCCTCGATACACACGTGAAGTCTGTCAGTCATCAGCCCGCGTGAAGATGCTCCAGCATACGCTCCCGGAACACCGGATCACCAAGACCCACAATGGCGGTAGCGGCCGACAGCCGCGCCTCGGGATACCTGCTCACCAGAGCAGGTTGCATGATATCCATCAGTCCGCGCACATTGGTATCGAGCACAACATTGCTGACAATAGCAGCGATGCCTTTGACCCAGTTGCCTGCAGCAGGCTCGCTCAGATCAGGGAAATCAAGCCGCAGCATTTCCTGCAGATGCGCAACAGCCGCGCGGTCGCCGCCTTCAATCAGCGCCCCGGCGGCCCGGGCACGCAGACGAATAATGTCCATTTGGATATCATAGCGCTGCGCGAGACGATCACGCAGAACCTGCATGGCCTCGAGATCGCCCCGTGGGGCCAGACGTATCGCGGCCTCGAGGCGCAACGTCGGAATCTCCAACGCCTCCTCTCTCATCAGCCGCTCGCCTTCTGCATCTCCCAGTTCAAACAGTATCGTAATAATCCGATACCGCGACAGACCCGTCTGGTCGTCGACCATTCGATGCAGCGAGCGGATCACATCGTCTCCGCCCATGATTTTCAGCGCTTGTGCCGCCGCGATGGCTTTGTCTTCGTTGAGGCCGGTCAACATATCCAACAAGATTGGCACCGCTTCCCGGGAGCCCATGCGGGCAAGAGCGATGGCCGACGGGGCCGACAGGTCCGCGGCCCGATCGCGAACCATGCGCAGCAAGTAGGGTTCGGCCGTAGGTTCACGGTACAGGCCCGCGACGCGGGCCGCGCTGGCACGCATCCTTCGGTCGCCGCTGCCGAGCGCCCGTTCGATCAGATCGGCGCTTACCTGGTCTTCGCCCGAAATATACAGCCGGTAATAGGCTCCCAGCGCAAGCTCGATTTCATCTTGCCGGGCAAGACCGTGCAGGTATTGGAGGCCATTCTCGATGTCCTGCGACGCGATGATCATCGCGGCATCCATCCTGACCGGCTGATTGCGGGCCTCTCGGCCAAAAACGTCAGCCGCCTCATTGACGGCACGGTTCATCAGCTGCTGTTGGCTCGGGGTCAGCGCCCTATCGACGACCGGCCGGAAAGGTCTGGCCTCGATTCTGTCTCCCTGAACACGAACCTCTTTCACATCCTCGTACATGTAGGCGTAGCGGTCACCCGTATCAGGATGCAAGACAGTGAGATGGTGCTCGTTTAACTCGGTAATCTGGAGGTTGGGATCCTCGGCGTCCCGCGCCTTCAGCACAATGGTTACTAGCGTCGGCGTTCCCACGATATCCTCGAGAGTTGCCGCATCGACGCCTGTAACCGGTATATTTTGGCTCAGCGCCGGGGCCGCAATCACCAACGCCAGAAGAAACACGATATTTTTCTGCATTTTCCTCTACTCCTAATCGCTGCGGCAACACGCTATCGCCGCAATCCACAATCGCTCGGCCATGTCGTTACCTATTAGTGCAATTCTATACTTTCTTCGCGCATAATGCGATCAAGAAATGCTTTGGCGGCATCCAGCGACGGCACAAGCGGGTTGACCGTCAAGGCTTGCAGCGCATATTCGTACGACTTGTGCTTCACTGCTTCCACGATCAGCCGATCGCTTTCCTTGACGGAATGAAACAATCCCTTCAAAAAGCGGGGGCAATCTCCGACACGCCGGGGCTCGATGGATTTCTTGCTGACACGCACCGGCACCTCGACACTGCAATCGTCAGGCAGATCCCGCACCGCTCCTTCGTTCTTGACGCACAAGATGATCTCTCTGCCGTTCTTGTCCTCCAGCGCCTGAATCAAGGGAACGATGGTTTCCTCATACCAGATAGCGTTGCGCGCTCGGGTCAGCTCGGGAATTTCCGTCAACTCCTCGTCGTCATACAGAGCCAAGATCTGTCGTTCCGCTTCGTAAAGAATCTCCGCACGCGACCGGGCGCAGGCCTGCTGCTTCTTCAGGACGGCGTCCGCATGGAAAAACAGCCCCACCGTGCTCGTGGGGATCATCCGGAACAACTCCACCAGTTCATGGTCAAACCCGTCTTCTTTGTGATATTCCAACTGGTCAAGAACCCGGTCGAGTCGGCTTCTGCCATCCAATTTGACGTCTTGAATCCAGCCAATATGATTCAGGCCGATATAGTCTACCTGAATCTCCTCCGGAGGGACACGCAGGATGTCCGAGATGCGCCGGACATACTTGCCGGGAAGGTCACACACGCCAATCACATGCAGATTCGAATACTTCGACAAGGCATCCACGATAATGCCGGTTGGATTGGTCAAATTGATGAGCGTCGCCTCGGGATTGGTCTGCTCGATGAGTTCCGCATGCTCGAGCACTACCGGCAAGGTGCGCAGCGCATTGGCGCAGCCGCCGGCCCCAAGAGTTTCGTCGCCAATCATGCCCAGCCGGGGCGGCAACTCTTCGTCCCGTTGCCGCGCGGGCATGCCTCCAACGCGCACATGATTGATAACGTATTCCGACCCTTTGACGCCTTCACTGAGGTCTGTGGTGCCAATCACACGGCCCGGAAACCCGCTCTTGTCCATAATCCGCTGGCTGAATGCCGCCACGCGGGAAAGCTTCGGACCCTTGCGCCCGATCAATACGACTTCTTTCACATTGACGTTGTGCGAAACCAGCGAGAGAATGAATTCCGGAATGTAGACGCTACTGCCGCCCACTATGGCTATGCGTTCAATCACGGGCACTTATCTCCTTGAGTCAAAGGACCCGGCTTTCTGGGCGTGCGCCCGGAAACCGTTTTCTTCTCAGAGGGTCCAGCGGAACTACCTGCGTATGTGCGCCAAACATGGCGTAACGAAACCATGAGCGGACGAATGCCTTCGAGCAGCGTCCGCGGTCGGGTTTCGAGCGCAACCCGACCCTGACGAATGGCCGCGACGACGTCCGCAACGACAGGCGGGGCCTCGAGCCGCGCATGGGTGCTGTCGTGATAAGGGAACATGTGCACATCCGAGGTGCCGATCAACGGCAGGCCATACTTGCGGGCGATGCGAACCGCCTTTCGGTTGAACCCCGCCCATCGGAAGTAAAAACTGCAATATTCGATGGCGTCAAACAGATCGATATTGGCCTCCAGAACGCGCCCCAGAGACTCCATCGAGGGATAGTAGGGATGCGGTGCGATAAAGGCCGCGTCCCGGCGGCCCAATGCGCGCACCTCGTTGAACGTGCCCGCCGACGCCTGTTCAGCGTCCGCATTAAGAATGACTACGTGCTTGCCCTCGATAGACGCTTCGATGCCCGGAACGAGCAGAATACCCCGCCGCCTGGCATACGCCGCCAAGCGTTCGGTTGCCATTATCCCGTCATGGCATGTCAACGCCAGCACCTGGTAATTCAACTGTGCCGCGGCATCAATAAGCATTTCCGACGAGTACGCCAGATCATCCCTGGGATCATCTGCCGAATGCGTGTGCAAGTCCGTCTTCAACTCAGCCATTCTCGCTACGTTCGCGGCGCACCGTGATTGCCGCCTCACTCCTATGAGGCTAACGCCACCAATACGTGAAGTCAAATTGACCGCAAGCTGAGCACGAGAGGTCTGCCAGCCACGATTCACGGCGCTTCGCGGCAGGCGTTGCGTATCTTGGGCTCAAAACCTACCCAAACACCCGAAATAGTAGCCTAGACACGCATAGGAATTCACAAAAAAGGGCTGGTATAATCCCCCAGGAACAAACCACCAAGCGTAAGGAGAAAGTGTCATGAAGAACTGCCGTGCACTCATGAGCACCGAGCTCATCTCCATTGAAACCTCCGCGCCGATCTACGAGGCGATGAAACTCCTCGTCGCTAAGCAGGTTACGGGCCTGCCCGTCGTCGAAGCAGACGGTACACTGGCGGGCGTCATCACGGAAAAGGATATGCTTCGCCTCCTGTATGAAGGCGATGTGCGCAACAGCAGTGTCGCGGACTTCATGACCAGCAGCGTAACATCGTTCGCCCCGGAGGATTCCATCGTCGATGTATGCGAATGCCTGATTCAAAACAATTTTCGCCGTGTTCCCATCATCGAGAACGGCAAACTCGTGGGCATCATCAGCCGGGCCGACATCATCCGGTACATCCTCGAGATCCGCCGGGTCGACAAGTAGCACGCGAACAGGCACTCGAGCATTCCAGCGGGGCTGTTGCGCCACGCGTTGCTTGGTGCGTTTCTTTGGAATATTCCTCACAACCCATGTACACTCGGCGCAGGCTTGAGTTGCGAAGAAGGAAACGTCCGTTTTCTGCCAACAGATCGACTTGGAGTGTTTTGCGGCAGCCTACGGCATCCGAGAATTGCAGTCCCTTCATCCGAGATCGTTGGCGTAAGACGCGGATGCCCGACAGTTAAGATCCGCGAAATACCGGAGCTAATGTGCCGGTCTTCATGCAATCCCATCGGCTGCAAGCATAAGCCAATTCAGGCCCGGAGCGATTCGGCCCGGATGGGTTAAGTGACAATGAAGGAGCCTTTACAATGCACTTGACGGTGCTGGGAATGCTGATCCTGAGTGCGAGTATGAGCGTGAGCGCGTTGGCGCGTGAGCTTCCCCCGCCGGTTGACTCGAGCCGGGCGATTGCCTTCGGCGATCGGCCGCACGGTTGCGACGCAAGCGCAGTGCTCGATGGAGACGAGGAGACTCAATGGACAAGCCACGACCACGACCTCTCCGAAGCCCCGGCAAATGTGTTCATCACATTCCACGAGCCGGTCGAAATCGCGTTGATGGAGGTCGTCATACCCCTGCATCCCGAGCCCGACAAGTACCCGCTGCGCATCGCAAACATGGACGTTTACGCCCGCGTCGACAGCGGCTGGGCGAAGATTGGCACTGTACGCGATAATGACCGGCAACCGCGTTTTTTCATCAAGCTGAAGCCCTCTCACGTGCAGCAGCTTCGTCTGCGGGTGTATCCGCGCAGCGAGACGGTTACCCAGTGGGCGCAGATTGCTCAGGTCAGGCTGTATCCCCCCGCCGAAGGAATCGCGCCGATCGAACTCGAACCCGAGCCCGTTGACGAAAGCGAGGCCGAGCGGCTCTGGATGCTCCGCGCGTTCCGCTATGCACGCGCACTGATGGTCCCCGGAGGCCTCGAACTTTCGCGCCTGCCCGCGCAACCGGCAACGTTCAGCGCCGAATGGGGGTACCTCGGTTATGTAGAGCGCTGGTTCGAGATCATGGGCACCTACGGCGCCGACCGCTACGGCGAGATCCACAGTCCCATGTTTGCAGCTATCCTTGACATCGAGACCCGCACGAATCCGAACCACGAAGTGCCTCTTGCCTACGACACCCAGCGGCGCGGGGACCGCTGCGTCTATGGCACCAACCTCCAGCACGACGTTATGGCGCTGCTCGCCGCGCGCTACGTAAGCAAGATGACCGGTGATGACAGCTACCGCGCCCTTGCGCAAGGTTACCTGCAATTCTTCCTCGACAACTGCACGGACACCCCCACCGGGCTCTGGCCGTGGGGCGAACATGCCTGCTGGGATTTCCATACCGACGCTCCCGGCGGGCGCGACGTGCACCACCTTCTATGCTCGCCGCTCGAATTCTGGCAATGGGCCTACGAACTGAATCCCGACGCGGTGATACGTCAATGTTCGGGGC
>SLSB01000612.1 GCA_007130675.1 Candidatus Hydrogenedentota bacterium
TTCCCGGAGGCGGAGCACCCTCGAATTCGCGCGGGTCGCGCAGACCCCAGGCATTGATGGTGATGGCGTTGCCCAAGTGCGATACCTGCTGGTCCGGTTGGAGGCGGTACCCCGCGGCCGGATCGGGTTGATAGAGGACGGGGTGGGTAAGCCCGAGAAGACGCAAGAGAATTTCGAGCAACACAATCGTGATGAAGGCCACGCCCCCTGCGTTTATCAGGCAACGAAACAGGCGTTTTTTTTTGACGGCCGTATTGCGGTGCGCGCGGTCTCTCATATACGAATTATGAACTCCCCGGGGCTGCTTGTGCTTGCAGACGCGCATGCCAACTGCGGGCCGTTTTGCGTCGGCCTACTCGGGCTCTTTGCCATACATGCGAAGCTTTTCAGCTACACCTTCGAGTTCGGGGTCGAGACGGTGCGCGCGCCGCCATTCTTCGAGGGCCTTCTCGACTTTTCCCTGGAGAAGATAGGCATCGCCGAGATGGTCCCGCACGATGGCATCGTCGGTGTCCATCCGCAGGATGGAGCGCCGCAGGTATTCGACGGCGAGGTCGGCTTTGCCCTGGCGGTAATACACCCAGCCGAGGCTGTCGAGGTAATATCCGTTTTCCGGGTCCATCTCGAGTGCCCGTTTTATCAATTCCTCGGCGCGTTCGAGGTGCATGTTGTTGTCGGCATAGAAATAGCCTAAGAAATTGAGGACATCCGGGTCGTCGGGGTCGAGGGCGAGGCAGGCTTCGAGGTGTTTTTCCGTGTTGACGAGGTCGTTGCGTTCCTCGAATATGATCGCGAGGTAATAATGCACCCACTTGTTTTCGCCGAACCGTTCGAGGGCCTGCCTCAGGAGGTGTTGTGCAGCGTGGTCGCGGTCCTGCGCCATGAGGATCCGCGCCCGTAGGATGTCGAAACGCTGCGATGCGCCGCCTTCGCGGGCAATCTGGTTCATAATTCGCAGAAGATAGTCGCCGGTCACCTCGGGGCCAAAAAGGAAGAGCATCTGTTGCAGAAACGCGCCGCTTTCGGTGTGGATGTCGCCGTCGATCTCGTCAAGCGACTCGATTAAGGGGAGATAGGGCTCCTGGGAAAGCTTCCGGGCAATTGCCCTGAACAGGGTTCCCACAATGGGGGCGTCATTGGGGGGAACCATGCGGCCGGCCTCGCCCGGCTGGCCGGCGCGCAGCAGCAGGTACATGCGCTTGATGTGGTGGCGCGGCTCGGCGCCGGCGCTTTCGCACAGCGTGTTGATTTCCTCGAGGGCTTCTTCGTAGCGCCCCAGGCGCGTCAACGCAGCCACGAAATGCTCCCGTGCCCCGGCATCGTCGGGCATGGCGACCAGATAGCGGCGAAATTGCGCCGCGGCCGCCTCGTTTTCGTTCAACTCGAGGTGCACCAAACCCAGCAAATTGCGTGCATACGTCATTTCCGAGTCAAGTTCGAGCGCTCTCTGTAGATACAGCTTTGCTTCTTCGTTTTCGCGGATGCGCGCCAAGCTGAGGCCGAGCCGCTCGTGGAGCAAGGCCGACTCGGGATTCAGTTGGACAAGTTTTGTGTAGATTTCGGCCACGGAGACCAAATCGTTGGATTCTTCCTCGGCTTTCAAGAGTTCGTCGTAGATTAGGATATTGAATGAAGTGAGCTCGAGGGCTTTCCGAAAGGCGTTCGAGGCCTCGTCATAGCGCTCAGCCTGTCGGTAGATGCGGCCGAGCATGAACCACGCGGAGGGATCCTCTGGATACTCCTCCGTCAAAGCTTCCGCATAGAGGCCGGCGTTCTCGAAATCGTGAATCATGAGGTAGCCGCGGATGATCTGCCTTGCCAGGAATGGTTCATCGGGCATGTATTCGTAGGCTTGCGTGAATTCGGTGATGGCCTCCTCGAAACGCCCGTTACGCCGGTGAATGTCCCCCATCAGGTAATGATTGATAGCTTTGGCGCGCGGACTGGTGTCCGGCGGAGCAGTAGGCCGCGTGGTGCAGCCTGCCAGAAGCGCCAGGCATGTCGCGGCAATCAAGGTGCGCATGAATGCGAGTCCTTTTCGAGTTCCGAAAACAAGCTTGCTGTCTCGAGGGGGCGTATGAAGGGCGCGAAAGACCGGCGGTGTTGCGCGCAGGGACCGTATCGCTCGATGGCCCCGAGATGCTCGGGCGTGCCGTAGCCCTTATGCCGCGCGAAGCCGTATTGCGGAAACTCGCGGTGGAGTGCGTCCATCAAGCGATCGCGCGTGACCTTTGCGACGATGCTGGCCGCGGCAATGGACTGAGAACGGCAGTCGCCTTTGACAATCCGGCACTGCGGCAGGGGGCATCCGCGAATTTCAAAGCCATCGACCAGCAGGTAGTTGGGCGGCGGGGCCAGTTGCTGGACGGCACGAGTCATGGCTGCGTAATTGGCGGGCTGAATGCCGAGGGCGTCGATCTCTTGGGCTGATACAACCGCTAGCCCGATGGCGTGACCGCCGTTGTGCAGCCGAGCGAAGAGCGCTTCGCGCTGCTGCGCCGAGAGCTGTTTGGAATCGTTCAGTTCTTGCAGGGGATGCTCGAGAACGACGGCTGCCGCAACGATGGGCCCGGCGAGCGGGCCTCGGCCGGCTTCGTCCACTCCGGCGATCCGGGCGAATCCCTGTTCCGCGGCGGCGCGCTCGAGCGAAAAGTTTTCGCGTTCGGTTTGCCACTGGGCGGTACGGCCTTCGAGGCGCCTCCGGCACGCGGCATAGAGTGTCTGGGCTCCCCTCCGCGCATCGCACCGCAACGCGGCAAGGAATTCCTGGGGATATGGTGGCCCCGCGTGTACACGCGCGCGCAATTCGCTGAGGGTTTGTTTGGGCATCGTTTCTATCTCGCCAGCGCGAGCCGGTTGTTCAAAAGCATCATCAGACACCTTCACAGCCGTAGAATAGCCCGCATGAACGCCAACCTCAAGGCTGGCGTTTATGCGGGCCGGTTATCGCGAACTGATTTGGAGAAGACCGCGGTAAATTCCGCGACTACTTCTGCTCTTTGGCGCTGGTCGAGCGGGCTTTCACTTTGACGCGCGCCGCCTTGCCCGAGCGCTCGCGCAAGTAATAGAGCTTGGCGCGCCGGACCCGGCCCTCGCGTGTAACCTCGACCTTTTCGACACGAGGCGAATGCAGCGGGAATACGCGTTCGACGCCTTCGCCGAAGGCCACCCGGCGCACGGTGAACTTGGCATTGGGACTCTCGCCGCCTTTTCGGCCAATCACAACGCCCTCGAACACCTGGACGCGCTCCTTTTCGCCCTCGACGATCCTGAAGTGCACGCGCACGGTGTCGCCAATGTTGAATTGGGGGATCATCTCAGCGGCCTTTTTCTGCTCTTGACCGAGTTCTTCAACTGCCTTTGCGAATTTCACGACTGTTCTCCTCGCTGCCGTTCTGCTTCTTCCTGGGCCAGCTCGTCCAGGAGCAGACGGTCTTCTTCGCTGCAATGGTTCAACAAATCCGGACGCCGCGCGCGCGTCGTGCGCAACGCTTCTTTCCTCCGCCACCGTTCGATAGCGGCATGGTTGCCCTCGCGCAAGACGGCGGGCACTTCAATGCCTCGAAACACGGGCGGGCGCGTGTACTGGGGCGGCCCCAGAAGGCCGCTGTAAAACGAGTCCGTCGTCACCGACTCCCAGTCGCCGACCACCCCCGGCAGCATCCGGCTGATCGCTTCAATAATCACCAAGGCGGGCAATTCACCGCCGCTGAGCACGTAATCTCCTATCGAGATTTCGTCCGTGCACAAGGTCGCGCTCACCCGTTCATCCACGCCCTCGTAGCGCGCACACACCAGAACCAGATCCGGTTCATTGGCCAGCTCGCATACAAGGCTCTGGTCAAGTCTGCGGCCCCGCGGCGACATAAGCGCCACGCGCCGCAGCGAATTCCGCCCGGCCAGGCTCTCGATGGCGGCCGCCAGCGGCTCACACCGCATGACCATGCCCGGCCCGCCGCCGTACGGTGCATCGTCCACCGTGCGGTGCCGGTCGGTGGCAAAGTCACGCACATTGGTCACCGCCACCTCGAGCAGGCCTTCTTGGGCCGCTTTGCCCAGCAGGCTCGTCTTCAACGGCGCCTCGAACAGCTCCGGGAACAGGGTGAGGACATCAATCCGCATCGTCCACCACATACGGGGCAATATCTCCAACGAAGATCACCCCGTCATCCCAATCAATCCGCTCGACAACCTCCGGGATGACCGGAAGCAACAGGCGGCGGCCGTCAGGGCGCTCGGCTTCAATGACCCCGTGCGCGGGAGTCGACAAGGCGCCAACGACCACACCGAGCTGGACATTGCCGGTCGCGATAAGCCGCATACCTATCAGCGCGTCAACATGTTGGCGGCCCATCAGCTGGAGGGTGTTCTCGTCTGCCTCCCAGAGGACTTCCGCCCCTTTCAACTGTGCGACCGTGTCGCGGGTGGTGCCCGGGGTCAATTGCACCAGCACGATGCCTTCGAGCCGCCGCAGCGTTGCCACCATCGGCGCGATTTCGCGGCCATCGGCCAATCGCATGCGCAGCCGGCCGAGAAACGCGTCGTCGGGAATCTCGTCCGGAGCCTGAATACGCACCTGGCGCTTGCCCGGATGAACGGACTGAACCTTCCCGGCCACGACAACGCGCGTGGTCATTGCCCGTGTACGGTGCTTACTCCACAATCTGGAGCGTCGCCCGCGTATCCTGTTTGTTTGCGGCCGTGCTCAGGATGGTGCGGATGGCCTTTGCCGTACGTCCGTCTCTCCCGATGACCTTGCCCATGTCGTCCTGGTGAACCCGCAGCTCGTAGCACTGTTCGTCGTCGCTTTCGATGACGGTGACCTGCACGTCTTCGGGGTGATCCACCAGCTTTTTCGCAATAAACTCGATGAGTTGTTTCACGTCGCGAATCCTCTGCGCTTTGGCCCGCTCCGCCTAGCTTTGCGTCGTTTCCGGGGAAGGCTTGACCCCTTCCGCGGTGGTTTCGGGTGCAGGCTCGTGGGCTCCGGGCGCCGCGGCATCTGTCGTTTCAGGTGTTTCGGCGGCTTCCGCTACCGGCGCTTCATCGGGCAAATCTTCCGGTTTGGCGCCTTTTGCATACATCTCGAGGACGCCTTTCCGGGCCAAAACCGAGCGCACGGTGTCTGACGGCTGCGCGCCGTTGTACAGCCAGCGCAATGCACGTTTTGCATCAACCTCGATGCGTGGTTCCGGGCGCGCACAGGGGTGATAGATGCCGATTTCCTCGATCACACGGCCCTGGGGGCGGTTCCGCCCATCCATCACCACCACCCGGTAATAGGGCGCGTGGGTTCGGCCGCCTCGTTTCAGACGAATTACAGTTGCCATTGTTCCTTTCTCTCCTGGCCGCGGTCATCGCGCGGCCCTTCGGCTATGCCGTATCTATCAGGACGCGTTGCGCTGGATCACATCGTACGCGGCGGCCGAACCTCAGAAGCCGGGCATCATGGGCATGCCACGCCGGCCTTTCTTGCCGCCTTTCATCATTTTCTTCATCATTTTCCGCATCTGCTCGAAGTCTTTGAGCAGGCGGTTGACTTCCTGCACGGAGGTTCCGCTGCCGTCGGCAATGCGGCGTCGGCGGCTGCCGTTGATCAGCTTGGGCTTATGCCGCTCTTCGGGCGTCATCGAGTAGATGATCGCCTCGACATATTTCATGTCGTCGTCATCGACATCCGGCATGCCCTTGCCCATCATCTTGTTCATGCCGGGGATCTTCTGCACCAAGTCGCCCAGTGAGCCCATCTTTTTAAGCTGCTGCATCTGTTGCAGGAAATCGTCGAGGTCCCACGTGGCCTTCCGTGCCTTCTCTTGGAATTTAAGGGCCTGCTCCTTATCTACGACGTCCTGGGCTTTTTCCACGAGCGATACAATGTCGCCCATCCCGAGGATTTGGTCGGCCATGCGTTTGGGATGAAACGGTTCGAGCGCATCAAGCTTTTCACCGGTCCCCACGAATTTGATGGGACAACCGGTGACGCTGATCAGGCTGATTGCCGCGCCGCCGCGCGCGTCGCCATCCATCTGGGTCAAGACCACGCCAGTCAACGGAAGTGCGTCGTGAAACTGCTTCGCGCTGTTCACGGCATCCTGACCCGTCATGGCATTGGCCACAAACAAGATCTCGTGGGGTGACACCTGGCTCTGGATGCGCCGCACTTCGGCCATCATCTGGTCGTCTACATGCAGGCGGCCGGCAGTGTCCATGATAATGAGATCGCACTGACGCATCTGGGCCTCGCCGCGGGCCATGACGCATGTGTCGACCGGGTCGGCCTGTTCGCCCAGACTGAAACTTTCGACCCCCGCCTGTTCGGCGACAACTTCGAGCTGCTTGATGGCGGCCGGGCGGTAGACATCAGCCCCCACCAAGAGCGGTTTATGCCCCTTCTTCTTGAGGTGCAAGGCGAGCTTGCCCGCCGTGGTCGTTTTTCCCTGACCCTGCAATCCCACCATCATGATAAGCGTCGGCGCATGCTCGGCAAACCGCAACGGCTCGTTCGAACCGCCCATGAGCTTCACAAGCTCGTCGTGAACTATCTTGACGATCTGCTGGCCCGGCTGAATGCTGTCGAGCACCTTCTGCCCGACAGCCTCCTCCTGCACATCCGCAATGAACTGCTTGACAACCTTGTAGTTCACATCGGCCTCAAGCAGCGCTTGGCGGATTTCCTGGAGGCTGTCCTTCATGTTCTTCTCGGTCAGTTTTCCCTGACCGCGAATGTTCTTGAAGGCGCGTTCCAGCCGTTTTGTCAGCGATTCAAACATGACTCTTCTACGATTACAACCTTTCCAGCACGCAAAAAGGGCAGATCTCGCCCGCAGTCGAGGGCGTATCGTAGCATACGACCACGCGCCAATGCAATTCTCGCGACTCAGGCGCGACTCAGGGGGGCTTGTTCGAAGATGACCGCGTGATTTTGCTATCGTTGCACGTGCGCAATGCATTGGGTGTTCGCGGGCGGAAGGAGAATCAACTCGATGGGACAGCTCAACGGTCTTGATTGGGGCGTGATCGTTATCTATTTCGGGCTGGTTTTTGGCGTGGCGGCGTGGGCGGCGCTGACCAACCGTAAACAGCGCGACAATTCGGCGGGCTATTTCCTGGCGGGCCGCAACGTGGGCTGGTTCGTCATCGGCGCGTCGCTGTTTGCCTCGAACATCGGCTCGGAGCACCTCGTCGGCCTTGCGGGCGCTGGGGCGTCGACCGGGGTCGTGCTCGGCCAGTTCGAGGTGCAGGCTTCGTTGGTGCTCCTCGTCCTCGGCTGGCTCTTCGTTCCGTTTTACGTGAAAAGCGGCGTGTTTACGATGCCGGAGTTTCTCGAACGGCGCTATTCGCCCGCCGCGCGCTGGTATCTGGCCGTTGTGTCGATCATCGGTTATGTGCTGACCAAGATCTCGGTCACGATTTATGCCGGCGGTGTTGTGTTTACCGCGCTCATGGGCATCGAATTCTGGACGGGCGCGATCATCGTTGTGGTTGCCACCGGCATTTACACGGTCTTCGGGGGCCTGCGGGCGGTGCTTTACACCGACATGCTCCAGGCGCTCGTGTTGATCGGCGGGTCGATCGCCGTGGCCATTATCGGGCTCCACGAGGTCGGCGGATGGGCCGTCCTGTATGAGGAAGCCGGCCCGAACATGATGAGCATGTGGAAACCGTTCAGTGATCCCGATTTCCCGTGGACGGCCGTCTTGCTCGGAGCGCCCATTTTGGGGCTGTGGTACTGGTGCACAGACCAATTCATCGTGCAGCGTGTATTGTCGGCAAGAAGCGAGGAAGACGCCCGCCGCGGCACCATTTTCGCCGGGTTTCTCAAGCAATTGCCGCTGTTTATCTTCGTGATTCCCGGCATCATTGCGTTTGTGCTGGCGCAGCGGGGGGCTATCGAGCTGGCGCGCGCCGACGAAGCCCTGCCGGTGCTCATTGGACGTCTGCTGCCCGTCGGCGTCCGCGGGCTGGTCGTCGCGGGGTTGCTGGCGGCGCTCATGAGCTCGCTGTCGTCGGTATTCAACTCGTGCTCGACGCTGATCACGTGGGACGTCTACCGAAAGCTGCGCCCGGCCGCATCCGAACACCACTTGGTCGTGGTTGGGCAGATTTCGACGGTCGTCCTGGTCGTATTCGGTCTTGCGTGGATCCCGTTCATGCGGTTTATTTCGGGAGAACTCTACACCTACCTCCAGAGCGTGCAGGCGTACATCGCGCCGCCGATTACCGCCGTGTTCCTGGTGGGGATCTTCTGGAAACGGATGAACGCACACGGCGCGCTCGCCGCGCTGCTCACGGGCTTCGTGCTCGGGATGGGACGCCTTATCGCCGAACTCATGCGCGACAGACTCAGTGGATGGCTGTACACCTTCGCCACCATCCACTTTCTGCACTTCGCGCTGTTTTTGTTCCTGCTGTGCTGTGGGATTCTGGTCGTCGTCAGCTTGTTCACCCGCCCCGCGCCGGACAGCCAGCTCGCGGGCCTCACCTTCACCACCACCAAGGGCGTCGAACTCAA
>SLSB01000354.1 GCA_007130675.1 Candidatus Hydrogenedentota bacterium
AAAACGGCACTCCCTTTCTGGCGGTCGTGTGGTTTGGCTCGCCTCACAGACCCCATATCGCCCACGAACGCGATCTCGAACCGTACGCCGATCTCGAACCTGCCCTCGCCAACTTCTACGGCGAAATCACCGGCATGGATCGTGCTGTCGGCAAACTGCGCGGTGAACTTGCCCGCCTCGGCATCCGCGACAACACCATTCTCTGGTATTGCAGCGACAACGGCGGATTGCCCAACGTAGGCGCTACCGGCGGGCGCGGACACAAGGGCCAGATATACGAGGGCGGTCTCCTGGTGCCCGGGCTCCTCGAGTGGCCCGCGCGTATACCCCAACCCCGCGCATCGAGCGTCCCATGCGTCACCTCCGACATGTATCCCACCCTTCTCGATATTGCCGGCGTGACCATCGACAACCAGCCGCCCCTCGATGGCATCAGCCTTGTGCCGCTTCTCGAAGGCGCGATGGAAACAAGGCCTGAACCCATCGGATTCTGGGACTATCCGGCGCCCGGCGTCCGCACCCCGAGCAACCAATGGATGACCGAACTCCTCGAGGCCCAGAAAGAAGGCCGCGAGACCACCGAACCCGAGCGTCTGCGCCTCGATGCGGGCGAGATTACCCAGCAATACCCCGACGACCAGTTCCCCGGCCACAGCGCATGGCTCGATTGGCCCTGGAAACTGCACCGCATAGAAGACGCGGACGGCGAGGTTGTCTTCGAACTCTACAATCTCGGGCAGGACCCCGGCGAAGCGAACGACGTGTTGGAGAACCAGCCCGACCGCACCACTGAAATGCGAAACCAGCTCGAGGCCTGGCTCCGCAGCGTCGTCCACAGCCTCAATGGAAACGACTATTCCTGACCTACCGCTGCAGCGACATAAGAAGCCCCGAATCTCCCTAATCTGTTTCGAAATAGCACGCCTCGCAAGCACTTGACGGCATGCGCAGGCCCCGCGAAACGTGCAGAACGGCATACAACCTGTCCGCTCTCCAGCGCCAACGGCGCGAAACGTCCAGAGCAGCATGCAACATGTCCGCCCTCCTGCGCCAACGGCGCGAAACACACCAGCCTGGCCTGAAGGGCCAGGAACTAGCCCCCCCCAAACAGCGCTGAAAGCGCGGCACAAACCATAATTTCCAGTCTAGCCGATAAACTATTCTAATAAAAACGTTTACATCAAAAAATCACCCCATTTGTCAACTGTTTTACCCTCGTTTCCCGGGAAATCTCTCGCCAACCTCTTAACCAACTTTGTCCGCCCAGTCCAGAGCGTCCATACAGTCCATCCCGTCCAAACCCCTTGACATCTGATTATATTTTCAGTATTCTTTTCAGCGGTGCAAAGACAGCCAAACGGAGGGTGCTGGGATGAAGATGACTGAATTGCTCCGCTACGACATTCCGCCCGAGGTGATCCGCCTGTGGCAGGAACAGGAAAGCAACGCCTTGCTGCCTGTGCAGGAACTGGCAATAAAACGGCATGACCTCTTCGGAAACGGCAATCTGTTGATTCAGGCGCCCACAAGCTCGGGCAAAACGTTCGTGGGCGAGATGGCCGCGCTCCAGACCGCCCTGCGCCGCAAAAAAGTGGTGTATCTCGTGCCCCTGAAAGCGCTGGCCGAAGAAAAATACCTGGATTTTACCGAGAAGTACGCGCCGTATGGACTCAAGATCATCATCTCGACACGCGACCACCGCCAATTTGACGCGCAGTTGGAATCGGGCGATTTCTCGATGGCGATTGTGGTGTACGAAAAGCTCAGCCAGCTCCTGATCCGGCGGCCGGAACGCTTCACCGAAGTCGAGCTGGTGGTGGCCGACGAACTCGAGCTGTTGTCCGACCCCGAGCGCGGCGGCAACGTCGAGCTGCTGTTGACGCGGGTCTTGCAGAGCGGCTGCCGGGTGATTGGCATGTCGGCGGTCGTGGGCGAGGCCGATAAACTCGCGGCATGGATGCGCGCGGAACTGGTGGCTTACGACCGGCGGCCGGTCGAATTGCGCTACGGCGTGCTCCACGAAGGCCTGTTTCGTTACCGCACTTACAACGAATTCGCCGAAGGCGAGGAACGCCTGGTAGACGCGGACCAGGACTGCTCGCCTTGGCAAACTCTCATGGAAAACGTCGAGACTTTCGTAGGGCACGGCGAACCCTGTCTGATATTCGTTAAGGCGAAACACGAATCGCGCAGGGGCGCGGAACTCTTGGCCGAACGTTTATCCCTCCCGCCGGCGGACCGCACCCTCGAGCGTCTGCGCACCCTCGAGAGCACCCATTCGCGCGATAAACTCCACGAAACGCTCGCCAGCGGCGTCGCGTTCCACAACGCCGACCTGTCGCCCGAGGAACGCCGCATCGTCGAGGAAGGATTCCGCCAGGGCGAGGTCAAGGTCATGGTGTCGACCAGCACGCTTGCCGCGGGCATGAACCTGCCCGCGCAAAACGTCTTCATGACTTCCGAGAAGTGGCAGTACGACACCCGGTTCGGCATGCCCTGGAAAACGCCGATCTTGCGCAGCGAATACGAGAACATGGGGGGGCGCGCCGGGCGATACGGCTCGGATGCGGCATTCGGCCGCTCGATTCTAATCGCGCCCACGCCTTTCGACTTCGAGACCCTCTGGCGGCGGTACGTCGAGGGGGCGCGAGAGAGCATCCAGCCCCAACTGGGCGAGAGCGCTCTCGAGGACCATGCATTGCGCCTCGTCGCGGCACGCGCCTGCGACAGTGAAGAAACTCTTCAAACCTTCCTCGAGAGCACCCTCACCGGCCAATGGCTATGGAGCGCTACCCTCACCCTTGACGAAGTAGCGTTCCGCGTGCGGAATGCTGTAAATCGGGCCGTCGATGCGGGAATGCTCGCCCGCAACGGCAGCAACCGTCTCGAAGCAACGCCTTTCGGGCATGCCGTCGCCGCGAAAGGCGTCACCTTGGCCACGGGACTCGAGCTGGCCGCTTGGATTCGCGAATCCGAAACACGGCACTGGAGCGCCGCCGATCTCATTGCTGCAATGGCGTTAACCCCCGATGCACGCGGCCCTTACCTGGCCCTGACCGCCAGAGAATACGAACACGCCGACTACCCCGGCCGTCTCAAGCGCCTGACCCTGGACGAAGACCTGGCGGCAGACGTGCCCCTGAACCGGCTGCGCAACTGCGAGCTTACGCCTTTCTTCGAAGAAGTGCGTGCCATCAAAGCAACCCTGGTCATGCTCGACTGGCTCGAAGAAGCCGGTATATACGACGTCGAGGAGAAATTCCGCGTGTTCGCGGGGCAAATCTTCGCAACCGCCGAACAACTTAGCTGGCTTATCGACGCCACGGCGGCGGTGGCCGCGGCGTTTGGCGCCCAAGAACGGTTTATCGAGCGGCTTTTGCAATACGCTCAACGCGTGCAGTGGGGCATACGCGAAACCCTGCTCCCCATCGTGCGCCTACATCTTAAACGTATTGACCGCAACGCCTTGCTCGCCTTGGCCGCCCACCGTCTCGATGCCCCCGAGGGCATCCTCGATACCCCCGAGGCCAAAATCGCGCGCTGGATCGGCAAAACCAACGCCAAAACGCTCCGCGCCTGGGCACAACGCGAAGCAAAAGCCGAAACCCCGGCCGAAACGCCTGCCGAACCCTCCCCGGTGCTGGTTGTCGACGAGCGTCAGCCCGGCCAAGTCATCATCGACGGCCATGCCGTACCGCTTCAGGACAAGCAGTACCGCCTCCTGCGGGTGCTCGCACAAGCCCCCGGCGAATGCGTGCCCTACGAGCGCATCTACGAAGCCGTATGGGGCGACACCGTCGTCGAACCCAACCAGATGCATTTTCAGAAACGCAAAATCCTAGCACGCATCACCAATGCCGTCCCCGAACGCAACAACCTCATCCGCACGGTCCCGAAACGCGGATTCGTGCTCGAACTCTCCCCCCACGAGGTCAACGTCCATGCGGAAATGTCATCTCAAAGCGCCGCCTGAACGTTTCTATAGTGTTACTTGACATAACCGATTTTTGGCGGGGCGTAGGGCTCGCCAAAATCAATAAATGCAATTACAACAATAGTTGAACAGATTCTCACGGCGAGTCGTCCTGTATGGTACAATTGTGATGCAGCGAAGACCCCAATTCTGGGGCTATGCGGCACCTCATTTGAGACGTAAAATGCGCCAGGCCGGACGAGATTTGCCCGATATACGGTGTGCGAAACGCTCGCAAAATCGGCAGAAGAACCTAAATATTTGTTTAGCAGTAGGTTGCAACTCAACACAAAACTCGGCACGCCGATTGCTTTATACACTGGCAGAAGTTAACGAGTTGAAGCTTTCATAGCCACGACATCCAACGAGGCCTAATGTGGCGTATGACCAGGTCTAGAGTTCCCCACTTTAGACCCCTTCCCTCCCCCGGGGCCGGGCGTCCTCCCCAGCGTCCGGTCCCGGACGCTTTTAAGTGCAACCCTCACAAAACCTTATTTAACCCTAATGAAATTCTCTGCTATGGCATGTTCAGCCAACAATGCCAGGGCGCGAGGTTTATTTGCGGCATGCATCTCGCAACTGTATAGTGGTGAGAACTCGAACGGGGTCCGAGAAATGCAGGAATAACGCATGTTGCCAGCCTGTTCAGGTATCTTAGACAACCTGTTTAAACACAATCAGTTGCAGGAGAGTGGAAGTAATGAAAGATAGAGTCTCTCGGCGGCGGTTTCTCACCACGGGAGCGGCAATCACCGTAGGCAGTACCTTGTCGTGCAGTACAGAAGAACCTGCACCGGCCCCAGCCGCCCCTGAAGAGCACGCGGAAGTACCCAAACCAGACCCGAAACCCAAGGGCCGCGTCATTATTCTCGGGTTTGACGGTGTCGAGACGACCATTGTCGATACGATGCTCGAGGCGGGGCGTCTTCCCAACTTGGCAGGCCTTCGCGAGCAGGGGGCCTTCTCAAGGCTTCGTTCGACAATTCCGCCGCAATCGCCGGCTGCGTGGAACTCCTTTACCACGTGCAAAAACCCCGGTGGCCATGGGATTTACGACTTCATCCGGCGCAATCCAACCACCCAGCTTCCGGATATCGGAACCTCGAGAACGATACACCCAACAAGGCGCCACGACGGTACGGTTGCGGAACAGGCCAGCGCCGTTGGATTCCGGCGAAGTGACCCATTCTGGGTGATAGCCGACCGGGCCGGTATCCGTTGCAAATTGTTCAACATACCCTTCGCCTACCCGCCGGACCCGCTTCAACACGGAAAGATGTTGTCGGGTTTGGATGTGCCGGAGATCCGAGGTTCACAAAACTCGTTCGCCGCATTCTCCGATGCCTACACCGAGGAACAGCTCGCCGAGAATGTCGCGGGCGGAGCACGCTACGCGCTGAACTTCGAGGACGGAAAGGCCACAGTCTCGGTCCGCGGAGCGCGCATTCCCAGGGAATCGCCGCGCGAACGCTCGGAGGACACCGAAGTACCGTTCGAGTTTACCGTCGACCGTGACGCCCGAACGCTCATGGTCTCGGCCCAGGAAAACACGGTGACCCTCGAGGAGGGCGCATGGTCCGAGTGGCTCGAGTGGACGTTCGAGGTCGCCAAAGACTTTGATGTGAAGGCCATCAGCCGCTTCTATCTGATGGAAGCGGGCGAGCGGGTGCGCTTGTATATGAGCGCATTTCAGTACCATCCCGAGGCGCCTTACGTGCCGTTCAGCCATCCCGAGGAGTACACCCGGGAGCTTGCCGAGCGCTACGGTCTCTTCAAGACGCTGGGCTGGGCCCACGAGACCCATGCGTTGCGCGAGAACGAACTCACCGAGAAGGGCTTTCTCGATGACTCGTTTCGCACGATGGACTGGCGAGCCATGCTCACGCTGGACGAACTCGAGCGCGACGATTTCGACGTGCTGATTTCCGTGTGGACCGCTACCGACCGCATCGGCCACATGTTCTGGCGGTACCGCGACCCCGAGCACCCGCTGTACGATGCCGAGGAAGCCGAAGTGTATGGAGAGGCCCTTGAACAATCCTACGAAAAAATGGACGAGATTGTGGGCAAGGTCTTGCCAAAACTTCGGGAAAACGACCTATTGATGATTATGTCGGACCACGGGTTCGAGACATTCCGCAAAGGATTCAACCTCAATACGTGGCTGGTGCGAAACGGCTATGCCGCCGTCGAGGGGCAAGACGATCCCGAGACTGCCGTGGGGGAGAGGGGGTTCTTGATGGACTTCGACTGGAGCCGCACAAGGGCGTACGCGATCGGTCTCAGCTCGATGTACCTGAATATTCAGGGCCGCGAACGCAACGGTATCGTTCCGCCCAACGAGGCCGACGCCCTGATCGAGGAGCTGCGCGAGAAACTACTCGCCGTAACCGACCCCGAAACCGGCGACCATGTGTTCACCGAGCTATACTCGCGCGATGTGTACAGCGGTGTGGCGGTGCGGGACGCCCCCGACATCTCGCTCGGGTATGCCCTCGGCTATCAGAACACCAAGAGCACCGCCCGCGGCGCCATTCCCAAGGAACTGATTATTCCCAATCTCGACAAGTGGAGCGGCGAACACGTGGCATCCGACTTTGCCCGCGTTCCCGGCATGCTGTTTACCAACAAACCCATCGAGCGCACCGAGCCGGATATCCGGGACCTGGGCGTCACGGCACTGGCGTATTCCGATGTCGAGATACCCGAAGACCTCGAGGGCTACGATCTTGTGTGATATGCCTTGGCCGCGGCACTACGCACCGGGGCCTCCGGTCTTCAGCATGGAAGCCGCGACGGGCCGCCGCCAGATGACCGTGGCGCGCAATCCATCGCAACTTACCTGACGTTTCCAGGAAGCCAACAGCTCCACAGCCTGTTTCCAAGCGGGCGTGATCGGTTCGGCGCGGGAACCGACAGCATCGGGCACGACAACATCCAACGGCAAATAGCGCTGCGCGTCATCGAGTATCAGCAAGCCGCCTTCACGAATCTTGGGTATGGCGGCAAGCGTGCAGACATCACGCCAGGCAGATACCCCGTCAACCAGTACAAAATCTAGCGCGCCGTCTTCGAACTCATCCGCAATTCGCGCGTAGTTCTCGGCCGATGCCTCGCGCAAAAGAACCCGGACCCGCCCTGCACTGACTTTTTCAAGCCTCCTGCAGGTGCGCACGAACCAAGCGGGGTCGTGCTCGACGCTCGTAAGCCGTCCGACCCGGCACGCAAACCAGCACGTGCTGCGTCCCGTGCCCCACTCGATACCCTCGTGACCTCGCCCCAGCCATTTATCAAGGAACGCCACCGCCTCGGGCGTCAACCAGGGCGCCTTTGGATGCCTGAGGCGGTAGACCGCGTTTCGGACCCGGTGGTTCAGGTAGGCAGGCGTCCAATGCGAGCGTATCATGGGCGGCTCCACGGCTTACACAAACCGCGCCACGCGCTGCTGAAGCTCTTGCGCGCGGTCCAATAGCCGTATAAGCGCTTGGGCTTTGGCGGGCTGTCCTGTCTGTTTGGCAGCGGCCATCGCATCACTGAGAGTCTGCACAAGTGCATCGAGCTGGCGGCCCATTTGCTCGGCCATTTGGCGTTGGGTGGGCACGCGCGTGGTAAGGATGACGTGTGGGGTCATTTGAAGCCCGGCTTGGGAAAGGTCGGCTTCCTCGAGGTCTTGGGCATCGAACTGAACCGGGTCGATGACCTCAAATAGCTCGTGATTGCGCAAGAATGCGAGCAATTCGACATCGGTGAAGCTTCCCAGGTCCGTCTCGCGGCTTAGATGGTCGCGGAGGGTATCGAACGGAACCAACGGGTTGACGGCCTGCTTCAGATATCGGAGCGTGCGCTGTTCGATGGCTTCCAGATTCATGGGTCAAACTCGTTTCTGATGTGATGTGTGTGGTCTCGCTATTCCTCGAGAAGATCGGTCTCGCGCGGGGTCCACGTATCGAGTACGAGCCGGAGCGTCTTGATTTCATGCGGGCGAAAATGCGCCGCGATCTCCTTGCCGAGATGCGGGAAACGGATCCGGACATCCGCCGCGATGCCGCACGTCTCATAACCGCGAATCACAAGATCCTCGCCGGATTCACTGCATTTCAGCACCGATAGAATAACATTATCGGCGCTGGTTTCCATAAACGCCGCGCTGGGAGGCAACGTGCCAGCATGGGCCGACTCGACATGGACCACCGGCGGCTCATTCAACGCCCAGGCCTTTCTCGGGACCTGCGCATCCTGCCACGAACCGGCGTGAGGCACGAGGCGCAGATGCATCCGGTGCCACCCTTGGTCCATGATCGGCCACGGATACGAGGCGTCAACCCGGCCGTTGTCGTGGTGGGCATACGCCGGACTGCGAAGGAGAGTCTGGCGCACCACGCCGTCGCGCACATCAAACCCGTACTGGGCGTCATTGAGCAGGGCGAAACCATAGGGGGCTCCGCCGATTTCTCCGGTCAGGTC
>SLSB01000071.1 GCA_007130675.1 Candidatus Hydrogenedentota bacterium
ATGGACAGAAACTCACGGAGCGACTGTTCGTGCGGATAGTTGGGCGATTGCGTCACATTAACAATAAACGCAGGCGCGCCCACGCGCGTTCCCTCGATTTCAAACTCCTGCCAGACAGGCTCGCTCCAGGTGTCAAAGGCCCAGCGGTAGGTGTGTCTGACGTAGGTGTCGAGCGGGATGCGGCTCGGTTCGCCCCGGCGGTAGAGCGGATTCCCCCAGCGGTTCCACAGCATGCGCGAAACGCGGCCCCAGGGATTCACCGGGTCGCCGCTGTCACGGTAGGCCGTAATGTAGAAACCGAGCGCCACCGTGCCCGGGCCCGCCTCCATGCCAGGGGCTTTGGCAAAACCGACATGGCCTTTGACGGTCGTCTTCGACAGCCCGGCCCACATCGTCCTGGCAGGCGCGTCGAAATCGAGAAACCATGGGGTATCGGAGTTTCGTCCGCACAAGTCGAGGTCGGGCACGACAACAAAGATGTCGTGGCCCCGCGCGGCGATCAGCGCAGGCGAACGAAACACGTGCTGTCCAATACAATCACCATCCTCGGGCGCGAGATGAGGCGCCCACCAGAAGTCGGGCTCAAACCCGAGGTCGAAACGCACGGCGGCTTCGTCCTGTGAAACGCGCTCGGGCAATTCCCACCTCAGGCGGATGCGTTCCCAGTCCCCGAAGCGGCGTTGCTCGACGTCGGGAATCAATCCCCCGAACTCGGGGAACGTGAGCGTCGCCCAATCGGTTTCGCGGAAACGCACCACGCCGCCGGTATCCGAACATTGCACGCGCATGTCCGGTTCGCCGCCCCGTGCCGCAAGCGCGGCGAGGACACCCACCGACACCGCACATACTGTTCTCATGATGGCCGTTTCCTCGAAGAATCGTTCGCACCCATTCAGCGCAAGCATTGTGACAGGCTCGCGAAATCCGTGCAACGCGCGTCTGAGGCAACGAGAGCGAGAGGTTATTCTTTGACAAGGCGGGAAGTATTTGCACGCCGCAGCCAGCCTTGGAGCCGGTCCATGGGAGCATTTCGTCCATCTAGGCCACGAGGTCCACCTGCGGTTTTGCCACCCCGGTTATGCAAATCCTTGATGGGGAAGCGCTCAGTCAGTAGAATAGGGTATCCATATGTGCGCCGCATGGCGCGTGAGAGTTAACGCTGCGAAAAGGACTGTCTTGAGTACCATATCAAAATCATCACAGCTTCGACATGCCTATGCGGATGGGCGGTTCGGCTTGTCTTATGAGTTTTTTCCGCCGAAAACCGCAGAAGGGGAGGCGGACCTGTTCGAGCATTTTCAGGAACTCGTTAAATACAACCCCTCCTTTGCTACCTGCACGTATGGCGCCGGCGGCAGCACCTGCGAGAAGACCCTCGCGATTGCCAGCCGTCTCAAGCGCGATTATGACGTGCGTGTTGCCGCACATCTGACGTGCGTGGGCGCGACACGGGCCGACATCGAGGCGTTTCTCGAACAGGCTCGAGAAGAAGACGTCGACTATATCATGGCCTTGCGCGGCGACCCGCCCAAAGGCGAGAAGAAGTTTGTTCCTGTGGCCGGCGGTTTTGGTTATGCCAATGAGCTGGTAGCGTTCATCCGCGAGTCATACCCCGGGTTTGGCATCGCGGTGGCGGGGTATCCTGAAACCCACCCCGAGGCGCCGAACCGCACTTCCGACCTCGAAAACCTGCGACGAAAAGTGGATGCGGGCGCCGATGTGGTGGTCTCGCAGCTTTTCTATGACAACGAGGATTTCTATCGTTTTCGCGACCGCTGCGAGGCCATCGGCATCGAGGTGCCCATCATTCCCGGCATTTTGCCCGTGACCGCCGTGTCGCAGCTCAAGCGTGTGGTGGCGTTGTGCGGCGCGCACGTGCCGGAAGCCCTGATGGAACGCCTCGAGGTGCATCCCGATAAATCACAAGGGCAATTCGATGTGGGGGTCTATCACGCCACACGGCAGGTCGAAGACCTGGTGAGCCGCGGCGGCTGTCCGGGCGTGCATTTCTACTGTCTTAACAAGTCCCGCGCGGTGGCAACCATCCTGCGGACGCTCACCCTGCCCAATATTGAAACATTCCGCCACGCATAGCAGGTTGCGTGGAACTGAATATCTGGCGCGAAGGACAGCCCGATGGCCGCGAACGGCCACGGGAAAAAGACAGTGCCCCGCGATCCCGATCCCGACCCCGATCCCGATCCCGATTTCGATCCCGATCCCGATTTCGATCTGGAACGCGATGGGTGAGCTCCGTCACAGACATAAAGGCACCTTGACGAACCTGACGATAACGCAGTGAGCGTTTTCGCAACTGCCTTTTCGGGTTCATGCGCAGGCGCAGGATCCGGAGCGCCCAAGGCTCAGCTCGTAGTGTTCGGCTGCAGGCTAATGGGCACTAGCGGATATCTGCCTCGAACCATTTGAGCACGGCCATGATGCCGCGCGCCTTCTTGAGCATGGTGGCCTTGAGGCCGAGTTCTCGCAGTTTTTCTTTCGCTTCGTGGCGCGATCTCGCCACCACGACGCCCCCGACGAAGGATTTTTCCTCATCTCCCTCCGCCCGAATGGCATGATAGTCGAACGTAGGCATGGGCGTCCTCCCTTTTTCGTGTAAGCCCTAATCTTATCACGTTTCCCTGCAAATGAAAAAGACACTGCAGGGGATATCCGTTAGTCTATGGGGCGGTCACGGGGTTGGGCCGCGCCGCCACGTCGCCGGGCAACTCCACCACATAGCCGGTCTCAGGATGCGCGCCGCCGCGCGGAAAGTCGGTGCTGATGATATGCGCGCCGCTCTCGAATGCTGCCTCGCGCCGGGCCGTGTCTCCAGCCCGCCCTTCCCGGAGATTGGCGTCGGCCCGGGTGCGCACGATAAAGCCTTCCTTTACACGTTCAGTGAGTTCGGGCCGCATGGGATTGTTCTCGACGAACACCGCGTCGTAGGGCTGGCCGCCCGCGCCTTCCATGAACATGGGCCGGCCTTCGCACGATGGCGCATTGCGCGTGTAGTTTTCCGCATGCACGCCGCCGGTATGCAGCACAAACATGCATTTGCCCCGCGCCTCGGCCAGGGTGGGCCAGTTGCCGGCGCGCACCGCCTCGGCCAGCGTCGGATAATCCCCGCGCACGTCATCGGGGGTGATGAGTTCGTCGAGCGAGAATACCGACAATAACAGATCATCGAGCGCATCCAGGTCTTCGGCCTCGAACGGGTAGGTTTGGGTAGTGGCCTGCGGGACGTCTTCCTTTTTCAGTTCGATGAGCGTGATGATGGGCACGTGCTCGGGATGGGCCTGCGACCATTGCCGGATAACGCGCAGGCAACACACGAAATCCGGGCAGGTGGTTTCCGCGTCGAAATCCTGCACGTGAAACACCTCATATCCTTTGTCGGTGTGGTGAAGATCCAACTCGAAACTTCGGATGCCTCGGTTCAACTGGACATCGAGCGGGGGGTGGTCGTATTCCCAGGTTTCGGCATCCGGGTAGACCAGTTTGACGAGCTCGAGAAGATCGAGGGGCGGCATGGCGTGGTAACTGTTGTGGGTCGCGACCACCTGGATCTGGTTGATACGCAGGCTGTCATCGAGATGTGTTGCCAGCGGAATCTCGAGGGCAGCCTCTGTTGTCTTCTCGACAGGGGTGGTTTCCAGGGCTTGGGTTTCGAGTGGAGCGGCTTCCCTGCCATTTTGTCCGCAACCGGTCATCAGAATGAAGATCGGCGATACGAGAATGCAGCACAGAACCATGGCCCGCCGGGCATGAGAACGTGTTCGATTTGGCATGTAGCGTCAGTCCTTTCCTCATTTGAGCGGCAGTTCGTGCAAAAATGGAACGCAGCATGCCACACGCTCATATGGGTTTCGTCACAATCGCGTGAGGTTATTAAGCTATTCGAGTCTGCCGCGGGCTCTGGGCATACCGCTTGTTCCATTCTTTCCCAGCCTACCGAATCGCCCGCACCTCAGGCAACCACAGGCCTGCCCAACCGTTGCATTGTGGACTCTTGCTGTGGACATCTGGCCGTCACCACTCGTTGTACGGGTGGAGCGAAAGGCTGGTGTTGAGGTAGCGGGGGTCGCCTGAGACTTCGTCACCGAGCCAAGGCGGCTTGTCAAAGGACTGGTCTTCGGACTCGAGCTCGATTTCGGCGACGACCAGGCCCTGGTTTGCTCCCTCGAAGACATCGACTTCCCATGTCGAGCCGTTGAACGCCACCGTGTGGCGGCGTTTTTGGATGACGTGGCCTTCGCAGAGATGGCCCAGCATTTCGGCGGCGTCGTCCGGGGGAATGACGTATTCGAACTCTTCGCGGGTAATGCCCGAAGTAGATCGCTTGAGGTTAACGGTTGCTGTGTCTCCGGCGATGCGCACGCGCACGGCCGCCGGCGGCCCGGTACAAATGTAGCCTTGGAGAATCGAGATGCCGGATGACGCGACGGCTTGCCAAGCCCCGTCTTTCACCAGGAATTTGCGTTCGATTTCCGTGCCCATAGGTGCATCCCTTTTCCCGAGGCGCTCGCGCCGGTGCGTGGTGTTATCCTAGCGGCTTCATGGCGCAGACTCAAAACTCTTTCTTCGGAACCCGCCTGAAAGCAAAGAAGCGGGCGGTCCCTTGGGGGGAAAGGGACCGCCCTTCGTCAGGGGGAGGGGCTGACGGGTTGGGAAGAGTGCCCAACGCGCCGCGCCGAGGGCCATTACCGCCTGAAGCGCAGCGCGACATATCGCGAGTATTGTCCGTCGTACACCAGCAGCAGCACGCTCCGCCGTTCCCTGGCGTCTTCGACGGCCTCTTCAAAGTCGTCTACATCTTGGATTTGCTCGCGGTTGACCTCCTGGATGAGGTTGCCCGCCCGAATGCCGGCCATGGCGGCGGGGCTGCCGGGCTCGACGCCCGTGACCACCACGCCCTGTTCGCCCTCGTAACCGAGCTCACCGGCAATGTCCTCGGTCAGATTCTGAACGGTGACGCCGAGCTCTCTCTGAATTCTGGCGGGATCGCGCTCTTCGCCGGGGTCTACCGCGGCCAAGGCTTCTGGATCCCGGGTGCCGATGACCACGGTCTTCGTGATCTCCTGGCCGTCGCGCAAGACCAGCAATTCCACCTCGGTGCCCGGAGTGGTGCTGGCAACATTCCAGCGGAACGAGCTCATATCGTCGATGCGCTCACCTTCGAACTCGAGGATCACGTCGCCGCGCTCGAGACCGGCCTCTTCCGCCGGGGAATCTGGCATGATCTGCCCGATCAGGATGCCATCGGTTGTGTCGATACCAAAACTCTCGGCCAGATCTGCAGTCATGGGCTGAATGACAACGCCAATCTGTCCGCGGGTCACTTTGCCGTATTCGCGGAGTTCCTGCTCGACATATCTGATCATATTGGTCGGAATCGCGAAGCCGATACCCATGGAACCGCCGGTGCGGCTGTAGATGGCCGTATTCATACCGATCACCTCGCCGTCGAGGTTAATCAGCGGCCCGCCCGAGTTGCCGGGGTTGATCGCCGCGTCCGTCTGGATAAAGTCGGCGTACTCGACAATGCGCACGTCTCCGCGGCCCCGGGCGCTGATAATGCCGGCCGTGACCGTGTGCGTCAAACCGAAGGGGTTGCCGATGGCCAAGACCCATTCGCCGACCTTGATCGCGTCGGAATCACCAAGCGTCAGCGTGGGCAAACCTTCGGCGTCGATCTTGATGAGCGCCACGTCGGTTTCCGGATCGGCCCCAACCAGTTCCGCCTCGAATTCGCGTCCGTCGGCCAGCGTTACGCTAATCTCTACGGCGTCTCCTTCGCCGATCACGTGGCTATTGGTGACGATATAGCCGCTCGAGTCGATCACGAATCCGCTGCCATGCCCCATGGGTACGCGCCGAGGCTCTTGGCGCTCGCGCGGCGCACGTTCCCGCTGGTCGGGCCTGCGTCGGCCAAACCCACGCGGGCCAAAGAAAAACTCGAACAAGTCTTCGGGAAACAAGTCGCCAGGAAATCCGCGCATCTGAGCGGGGGCGACCTCGCGAACCACTTGGATCGACACCACCGCGGGCGAGGCGTCCTCGGCGACAAGCGCAAACGCGTCCCCGAAGTCTTTCAGGGTTTGGATGGCTTCAGATCTGTCGGCGCCATGCACGACCCTCGATACGGGGTCAAACACAAAGATGGGCGCAGACAGCAACCCCAAGACTACTGCCGTTACCGTAACGGGCAGCAGATAATGCTTCAGTCGGTACCACATCGGATTCTCCTTTCCCTCACGTGTCTAGGATATCTGAGACTATCTCAAGCACGCTGTGTGTGACATTCGAACATCATGTTATGCGTTCCGTATGTAGCAGGAGGCGTGCCAATATTGCGAAGTCTTCGTAACTTCTTTCAAAAAAAGACTTACAAAAAAACAGCCCAGCGGAATCGAGCGGCGCCATAACCGATACGAGACGTCATGCCTCAATTCAGCCCTTCCCTGTAACATTCTGAAACGCTTTCCGGAAACACACTGTGTAGGACCGTTTCACATGGCCACTGCGTTCGAAGAGGGCCTCGTGGACCCCTTCTACATATCGCCGCGCAGAGTAGAAGCCCTTCTTGCAGAGGACGAGGCATCCGTTCTTCGCGACTTCCACGAGAGGTATGAAGGGTATATCGAAGACGCGACCGAGGACATGTCGTGGTGGGCTTGTTTCAGACAAACGGCTTCTTCTCACCGCGATACAGCTCACAAATCCGTGCGGGAAAGTCCGTCGCCTGCATCCGCCATGCCGCCACCACTCCGCTCCGAAAAGGTCTTGCCCAACGCCGCCTGCCCGTGCGGCAGCGGCAGAAAACACAAGAAATGCTGCGGCCGTATCGTGTAGCGCGACCCAAAGCACTGGGTCGAGCACAAACCCGTGCGACAGTCCTCATTTGTTTTGCTTATGGAATTCGATAAGCAAAGCTAATGAAAGGGGTGAATATTTGACACGGTAGCGGGCGTTTCGCTAGGATCCCTGCACTATCCGCGCGGGCTGAACGCAGTTTTTGGCGGCCTGCATTCTGCCGCGCACGGGCTCTCCAGGCAGCCTGGCTGTGTATTGGTTTCATTCAGTGTCTCCGTGCCAGGGACCACTGTACAACAATGGCGAGGATGATTTGTCTATGCACTCGATTTCACGTGATGGGATGTACCAGCCCTTTTACGAACACGACGCCTGCGGCATCGGGTTCGTGGTGAATCTCAAGGGCGAGTCTTCCCACACCATCGTTCGTCAAGGCATCCAAGTGCTCGAGAACCTCGTGCACCGGGGCGCGTGCGGATGCGACCCCGAGACCGGCGACGGCGCGGGGATGCTCGTGCGCCTGCCGCATCGTTTTTTTCAGGAGGAAGCGGCACGGCTCGCTTTCGACCTGCCTGCTTTCGGCGATTATGCCGCGGGCATGGTGTTTCTGCCCAAGGATACCAACGATTGCGCCGCCTGCAAAACGATCATCGAGAAGTCCATCGCCGATGAAGGGCACACGTTGCTCGCGTGGCGTGAAGTCCCCTGCGATTCCGGGGCGATCGGTGCACTGGCACGCTCGAACGAACCCCGCATCGAGCAGGTGTTTATCAAACGCGGAGAGGCCATCACCGATGCGGACGCATTCGAGCGGAAACTCTATGTGTTGCGCAGGGTCATCGAGAACCAGGTGCGCGAGGCCGATCTCGAAAACGGCGGCCAGTTCTACCTGTCGAGTCTCTCGGCGCGCACCATTGTCTACAAGGGCCTCATGCTGGCCGACCAGATGGACCGGTATTACTCCGATCTTTCGCAACCGGCGTTCGAGAGCTATCTGGCGCTCGTGCACCAGCGGTACAGCACCAACACGCTGCCGACGTGGCCCTTGGCCCAGCCGTTCCGCTATCTCTGCCACAACGGCGAGATCAACACGTTGCGCGGCAACATCAACATGATGCGCTCGCGCGAGCACCATCTCGAAAGCCCGGAGTTTGGTCCCGATGTTGCCAAACTGCCGCCCGTGCATACCGAAGGCGCGAGCGATTCCGCAATTCTCGACAATTCGTTCGAGCTGCTGGTGCAGGGCGGCCGCACGGCGCCGCACGCGATGATGATGCTCATCCCCGAGCCGTGGAGCGGCCACGAATCCATGCCCGATTTCAAACGCGCGTTCTATGAGTACCACGCGTGCATGCAGGAGCCATGGGACGGTCCGGCCTCGATTGCGTTTACCGACGGCATCCGCATCGGCGCCGTGCTGGACCGCAACGGGCTGCGGCCCTCGAGGTATTGGGTCACGAGCGACGACTTTGTGGTGTTGGCCTCGGAAGTCGGCGTGCTGGACGTGCCGGAAGACAAGATCATCAAAAAGGGTCGGCTCGAACCCGGCCGCATGTTCTACATCGATACGGCCGAACACCGGATCATTGATGACGACGAGATCA
>SLSB01000489.1 GCA_007130675.1 Candidatus Hydrogenedentota bacterium
CCCGGCTCGGGAAGACTGGGCAGACCCGGCGGTGTAACCGCAATTGCCTTCAGCGGGATGCCGAGGCGCGTGTGAAGCTCTCGAGCCGAGAACTGCGAGAGCGTCAGAACCCGGTCGGCCGTGCGCGCGGAGCCGCCCACCAATACGTTGTAAGCCAAACGCTGGGCCAGCGAAAGCTCACGGGGAAACGCACGGAATTGCGCATCAAAGATGGTGGTCGCCCGTGGAAGAGCGCAATACAGTGGCGCCGTGTACCCGGCAGAAAACAACAGGTCTACTCCTGCCCGCCGCGCCGCACGCGGCAGGGAAGTCTGCTCGAAAAGAATGCGTTTGGGGCGTGATGCAGCAGCAACATGCAGCGGTACGCGCTCGTAGCCCTCATAGCACGCGTGATTCTCACGGTTCGTAAACACCACGATGTCCAGCGAGGCCGACACGCGCGTCACAGCGGGCAGAAGTTCATTCAGGTAAACCTCGGAGCCGCCTACTTCGCCCGGAAGCAGAAAAAGCGCATTCACCCCCACACGCATGTGTGCAGGCCTCCCTGTTCGCCTCGTCACTCGCGTTTGGAGTCCTCATAGACCGCCTGGATCTCTTCCGGGGCCAGGCACACATTGTAAATGCGGATGTCGTCCATCATCCCCCGGACAAAATAGACGTCTTCGCCGAGACCGTAGCGCCCGATAAGCAGCGGACTCGCGCTCGGACGCACCCGGCCCGCGACGCGTTTACGGCCCACCAGTTCCCCGTCGATATACGCTTTCATTTCGCCAAAACCATACGTAGCCGCGAAATGCTGCCAGCGCCCCGGTTCAGGCCGGCCGGCATCAAGAGTGCCCACGCCCGCAATGTAGAAGCGCAACTGTTCACGGAAAATCTGCAGAAAATACCCGGATTGTTGCCACTGGCCTTTACAGATCAAGACCGGCATACCCTTAAGGTCATCCATTTTGACCCAGATCGAGAGGGTGAGTTGTTCTCTGGGATCCCACTCGGGTTGCGGCGGAAGCTCTGCCCAGCCGCTGCCACCCAACGCCAGGGCATTCTCTGCGATCTGGGCCAGACCCGCCAGAAACGCTTCATCCTCGAAGGAAAGATGAAGCCTCGGTCTGACAGGAACATTGGTCGGAATAATGCCGATGCGCCGCGAGGCAGGACCCGCCTGACCGTCCGGAGCAAGCCCGGCAATGTCGTACGTGAAGATTTCCCCTGGCGACGCCGCATCGGCATACTGCAGATAATGGCCGTATGCCGCGGGGATATCAAACGTTCCTGCTACCTCGTCATTGTGGTCATACTTGGTCACGCGATACATGGCGGCCTGCGGAGCGGCCGCTTCCCATCCAAGGACAACACGCCCCCCTCGGGTGGTGACGCTGATGTCTTGCGGAGCCTCGGGAAGAGGCAGTTCCGGCACCTCGACCCGCACCACGCTTTCCGTCGTGCGCCCTGATTGAAGGTTGAGAGCCGTAATGCTGTAACGGACTTCCCTGTCCGCTGGCGGCGCAGTGTCTTCGTACCAGCCCGCCGGGGTGGCGCCCAGCACTGCACCGTCGCGCGAGACTGTGTAGAGTTCCCCGGGCCGCGTGTCCCAGCTCAATCTCACGCTGTAAAACACCGGATCGATCTCGTAGGCGGCTTCAACAGGACCGACCGCATGCTCAGGTGCGGCCGGTGGGTCAACCTGCTCCGGCCGCCCAACATTGAGCGCCGTAAGAGTCCGGGTCGGAAAACCCTCGGGCGCTGTCAGCCGCGTACGGCCCCCCGAGGATACCTCGACGCCCCATTCCAGAGTTGTCCATTCCGAAGCCTCTTCGGGAAACGCCAGGGCAAAACTCTGCGCCCCCATCTGATACAACTCGTGCTCGTGCCATTGTGTCGTGCCGAGCTGGCGAGCCCGCACACGAACGTTCGCGGTTCTGGCGTCGGGGCCCAGCACGATAACCCGATCGGGAAGCACGAGAACCCGCGGGTCTATGGTGATGTCAGCGGGAACCTCGAACAGTTCCTCGAGACGGTCGGAAGGCACATCAAGCCGATTGCGGACATCCGCCCACGCACGTCCATTCATCGAGGCCAACACGCCAAGTTGGCCCTTGGTGGTGGTCCACCGCGAATAGGCATACATCGCCTCGGCCAGATGAGACGCCCGCAGCGTCAATATCGCCCCATCCCAATCCTCGTCATACACATGCTGATCAAAGGACCGGTTCGGACCCAGTGTCGCGGCGGCATGATCATACGCAAGGGTCGACACGATAAGAGAAAGCCCCGCTTGAAGGCGCGCCGTCCGGTCGGGGCGAATGGTTCTTCCAGTCAACACGTCGCGCAGCGCGTCACCCACCCCGAACGGCAATGCGGGCACCAGCTCTCTCGCGGTTTCCGGGATGGGGACCAAGTCGGTGATTTCCCGCAGCGCATTCCGGAGCGTTCTGCGGTCTTCACCAAGCGCACTGCGCACCTCGAGCGCAATCTGGGCGAGTTCCGTCCGTTGTTCCTCGTCACCCACCGACCACCGGAACAGCGCCCCCTCGCTTTGCCCGGTTCCCCCAACGTAGCGGTAGCCAAGGCTCTGAAGCTTGAGCAATCCAGGCGCAAGTGTTGCGCCCAGTTCTTCGCCGAAAAGATCCTTTGCCCGGCGCTCCACAAACGCTTCAACCGTCAGCCCGGGGTTCCATGCAAATTGGGCCGTGTACGCCATCGATTCTTCGACCGACCGCGTGCGCCAGTGTATGCCAATCAAACCATCGGAATTCTTGTTGAGCGCGTCGCGGCACGCCCCAGCCGTTTCATAAAGATTGGGCTGCGGCATCCACAAATCTCCGTCGAATTCGTGCCAGATGATGGGCCAGTATTGCCGGTCTGGAGCTATCTTGTCGTATGCGCTGCTGATGTTCGGCGTGATCATGAGGTTGTCCAACGCGGACAGCACCACATCTTTCGGAAGCAGCGCATCCATGCCCGGATAGAGATCGGTGCAACGCAGCCACGCATCGCCTCCCCAGCCGCCTACCACCAGCGTGATATCCGGGCGCAACGCATCCAGAAGCTGTTTGGCATGCAGGGCAAACACCGTCATGCGTACCGCTTCGGCCCGGCGCCGCGGTTCAGCCACGTCTTCAAATACCGAACCCCACTGGTTGGTATACGACGCCCAGGCCGACCGTTCCGCCGGATCTTCGCCGGGGTGAAGTCCTTTGCCTTCCGGCTGCCACAGCCAGAAATAATCGATATGCGGATACTGGGTGAGCACCGATCGCAACCGCGCCTCGAAATGCTCCTGCACCTCGGGGTCAAGGGCGTCGCCTACGGCCTCGAATCCCAATCCTACCTGCAAGCCCCGGCTCTTGGCGTAGGAGATGGCGTCGCGCAACAGCGCCTTGGCCTGAGCAATGGCAGGCCGCCGCTCCGCGATACGCGCGGTCGAGGAGCCAAAAGTTTCCCCGGAGAAGAAGCGTCCTGTTCCTGCAAAAAACTCACCCACAGGCATCGGCTCAACTTCCCAGCGCTTTTCGCCGTGCATGCCTGCAATCGGTTCTCCCCCAAGCAATTCGTCGTTGTGTTCGTATGCCGCAAACGGCTGGTCATCGCGCACGTAGAAGGTCACCTGATTCAGCCGCATGCGCACAAGCGCATCGATGTACGCCTTATAATCCGCCAATTCCCACGTGGCGCGACCCATAAGATAATCATAGGCCGGCAATGCGCCGCGTACCGCAAACACGGGAGTGAATGATTCATTGAACTGCGCAAGCTCGAGCGCCGGAATGTCCGTGAACGCGTCCGGTAGAGTTTCCTGCGATGTATAGAAACCAAATCCCAATGCTTCAAGCAATCCGAAAACGCCGTTCTGCACCGCCGAAGGAGTCTTGCCCGCCACAACGACCAGACTATTATCCTCGCGCTCTGAATAGAGGATATACCCATCGGCCCCCGGCTCTTCCAAACCAAACGGCCAAGGCAGAGACATCGCGGGAAGGGTGTGAGGAGTGCCCAAGACCAGCCCTTGGGCGTCGTCAGGAACGGACACCTCCGTTTCGATGGGGTAAAACACCCCCGTGGCTGCGTACAAGAGACGCTGAAGTTCCGCTGCGGCAATTTGTTCGAGATGTGATGCTTCAGGTCCCACAAAAACGGACGGCGCAGCCCAGGCGGTTGCCGTCATACCGACCAGTGCCAAGACCAATAAAGACCGTGTAACGCGCATGGACGGACTCCCTTTTTCGCTGCCAATACTCATGCTTTAAACCCGTCAAGGCCGGCGGCAATCCAACCAGGGCGAACCCCATGCCCGGATCATTTCCCAACGGCCTCTGCCCCAGTAGTCTACCTGCTGAACGCGCGGAAATAAAGCATCAGAATTCAGCAGTCTGGCAAGTGAAGTGATTTGTGCTCAAACCGAGACATCATTTCTCGAAACCGGTCTCGGCCCGTTGATTGACTGTGACACTTGTGCACTCCCATGGCCCGCATTTCTCACCAACTGAGGCCCGCCCCTGAGCTGGTCCGAAATACGCCGAATCGGGTTGCAAAGGAAGCAAGTGCCCGGTCAGCAGAAAAGTTTGTCCTGGGACATTTCGCAGCAGCCCGCGTTGCCTCCGGTGCTCGGGCTCTGCGTCCTGTCTCACTATTCCTTCTATGCGGAATATACACATAAATCTATCAGGCCAAGCATATCCAGACATATATAATAACACCCTAGTAATTCTCTCATTTTCTTGACATCGGATCGGCGCTTATGCTATTTTCGTGCATCTCAAAGGGGTGGCTCGGTGCCTGTCTGCGCCGTACACCCTTAAGTTGTTTTTCCGCAATAACTTGCAATCTGTGCGAGCCGATCGCCTCTTTGGGCGCGAGTGGCGAAGTTATGGTACAATCGAGCACACTCTTCGACGAACACAAAGGAGGTCACAGACCGACATGAATAAGCGTGATGCCAAGAAGTTTGAAAAACTTTTGGTGGAAGAGCGGGACCGCCTGGTAAAGGGCGTGCGTCAATTAGAAGAAGATACCCTCTATCAGCCCGCTACTGATAACGTGTCAGACATATCCAGCTATGCTGAAGTCGGAACGGACAGTTTCGAACGGGAGACCGCACTGAGTATCGCCGGCACGGAATCGCGGCAGCTTTCGGAAGTCGCGGATGCGCTGCAGCGTATCGATGACGGGTCCTACGGCGCATGCGAGGGCTGCGAGAAGAATATCCCCAAGAAGCGCCTCGAGGTTTTCCCCGCAGCGAGGTATTGCATCGAGTGTCAGTCTAAACTCGAGCGCGACGGAACACTATGACCCTTGGACCCTGGCAGGGAAGAAAGCAACAGATTCTCTGGGTCGGGATCGTCATATGCGCGGTAGTTCTGGTTGATCAGGTAACAAAGGCGCTCGTCGTCGCTCATATCCCCGAGGGTGCCGGCACCGTACACTCGCACCCCGGTGAGTTCTTTTGGCTCACCCACCAGAGAAACACCGGGCTGGTGGGAGGTCTATTTCGCGAAAGCCGGGTAATACCCATGGTTGCGCCCGTGGTCGCCACCCTTGTCTTGGCGTATCTCTTCACCCACCTGAACCCAAAATCGAGGTTCCAGGCGATTGCCTATGGCCTCGTAGCGGGTGGGGCTATCGGCAATCTGATTGACCGCTTCCGGTTTGGGTCGGTGACCGACTTTCTGCAAGTGCACTTCTACTTTATTCCGTTCGATTTTCCCTGGAAACTCTACCCTGCCTTTAACGTGGCGGACTCGGCGATTTGTATCGGTGTGGCGGCGCTCATAATCCTCACATGGCGCCAGCCCCACCCTCCTGAAGGAGACGAATCAGATGCTGCCGACTCTGATTGAAATAGGGGCCTTCAAAATCCACTCGTACGGCCTGATGCTCGCCGCGGCTTTTCTCGTCGGTGTCTGGCTTGTGCGGCGCGAAAGCAGCAAGGCCGGCATTGACCAGAACTTAATCGCCGACGTGGCCTTCTGGACATTGCTTGTCGGTCTTGTAGGTTCCCGGGTCTTGCACATACTGCTCTACCCCGGCCAGTACTCCTGGACTGCCCCCCTGGGATGGATTGCCTTTTGGCGCGGCGGGTTGGTCTTCCAGGGCGCACTTCTTGCTATACCATTCTTATACATATACTTGCGTCGAAAAGGCGTCGAATTCTGGTCGCTGGCCGACATTGCGGTCCCGTTTATTCCGCTCGGGCATGCTATTGGCCGCCTCGGGTGCTTCCTGAATGGCTGCTGCTATGGCGAGCGAACCGACGTGCTTTGGGCCATGCCTTTTCCCCGTGTACCCTTCAATTTGAGCAAGGAGCCCGTTGGCAGCCCCCCATACATTGACCATTGTCAGCGGTTCGGACTTTCGTACTGGCAGGATCAGTGGTCGTTCCCAGTCCATCCAACGCAGCTCTACAGCGTTGCTGGTCTCATGGCAATATTTGCTATCCTGATACTGATTCGAAAGAAGGCGCCGCCATTTCGAGGCTTTGCAATGCCTTCTTATTTGGTCTTGTACGGCATCATGCGCTTCATAGTCGAGTTCTTCCGGGGCGACCACAATCCCACCCATTTGGGTGGAAACCTGACCGATCAGCAAGTGTTTTCGGTTCTGCTCGTTCTCTTTGGAGCAGCCTTGTTCGTGTACCTCCGTGCACGGGCCAGGCGCATCGACCGAGAACCCTCGAAAACCGCGGCTGATTAACGAAACAACACGCATAAGCGCCTACTGAACACTGCTGGCAGTTCCGAACGACTTTGGAAGCGCCTGAAACACCTCTCGCCGCCATCCATATGCTATATAGAGACTAAATAATTGGCACATAAACACTTAATGTATGTGTTTCATGTGAAACGCTTGACTTTCTGCTGTGTTTCGGCTACTCTGGGCGCAGGAGGATGCCCGCAATGCGCCCAACTAAGCTGAGCCAACACGTGTTTCTCGAGCTTCCCCCCGTGCTTTCGCATTATCTCGAAGGGGCGCGCAATGTTTGGCTCGAGTCGGAACCCAGAGAAGGGCGCCTCACGTTTCTGAACCGAGTGGGTTTCTTCATGGACTTCGAAGCGGCCGCGGTCGAGCGCCGCCATCTCATCGAATCTTTGGGGTGGCAACGCGCCCGCTCGCTTTGTTTTCGCATGGGATTTGAACAGGGCCGCCGTGACGCCACCCGTCACCTCAGTGTGTTTCAGGGAAACGTGCGGTTGGCGCTGCAGTCGGGTCCCGTCTTTGGCCAGTTGCAGGGACGTTACATCGCCGACCCTGTGCATTTCGAGTACGACCTCGAGCAGCGTACGCTCTATCGCGAGATCGCGTTCGATGAGAGTTTGGAAGCAAAGGCGCATCAAATTGTTGCGGGTACCATCGGGCAGTGTGGCTGTTGGAAGACCACCGGCTATCTCTCGGGCCATATCAGCGAAATCGTGGGCCGAAGGGTCTATTGTATCGAGAGCGAATGCGTGGGTAAGGGGGATGACCGATGCCGCGTCGTGGGCCGCTTCGAGCCGGAATGGGCTCAAGAGGCGGACTGGGTGCGCGACGCGATGAAGGCGCTCCCCTTTGAAGAGGAGATCGCCCAGGCCGAGCGGAGAGCAGCACGCGCACTTAAGAACACCAAGCAGGTGCAACTCAAACTCAATGCGCTCACCGGCCGTCTGAAAGGCGATCTACTGCTCAATGAACTTGTTGCACAATCAGATGCAATGCAAAAGGTTATGACGCGAGCTGCCCAGGTTGCGGACTCGGATAGGCCGGTCTTGATTGTGGGGGAAGGGGGTGTCGGGCGCAAAACGCTCGCCCGTGCGGTGCATTTCTCGGGTGCGCGAAAGACCGGACCGTTCGAGGTTTTAGACCTCTCCGGCCTCGAGCCCCATCTTGTCATGCAGGAGCTGGCAGGATTCGTGCCGGGGGCCTTTCCGGGGGCGGTGCGCGCACACCAGGGCGCCGCCCAACGCGCGCACCGCGGGACCCTTTACCTTCACGACCTGGCAAATCTGGACGCGGAGGCACAACGCATTTTATATCAAATACTTGAGGAGGGGTCGGTAACCCCACTCGGAGATGCGCAATCTGCCCCGGTTTCCGTGCGGTTGATTGCGGCCACCAGTGCTGAACCTCAGGAAATGCAAAGCGCCGGAAAACTGCGCGAAGAACTCTATTACGCCTTGTCCGTGGCCCGCATCGATATCCCCCCACTGCGCGAGCGCGGAAGCGACATAATTCGCATGGCCGAGGCCTTTCTCCGTGAATTTGCCGAGGTCCACGAACGAGAGCCTTTGGCCATGTCTAAAGAATGCCGTCAAGTGTTACAAGACTGTGCCTGGCCCGGTAATGTGCGCCAGTTGCGCAACGTCATCGAGCACGCGGTCCTCTTTGCCCAACGCAACCTTTTGAC
>SLSB01000391.1 GCA_007130675.1 Candidatus Hydrogenedentota bacterium
CCACCCGGGGCTAATGTATGACGTGCCTGCGGCACTCTCTACTCAAGAACGACAAGGGCGCCAACAACAGTGGAACCGTACAAGAACAGTTCTGACAACATGCATCGCCACAGCGGGGTCACTGCAGCGCCAACGGAATCATGAATTCATCCATCCTGATCTGCAGCCCAAACTGGCTGTTTTCAAGGTTAAGTTAGCGCTTATGGGGCGCCCCCCGAGACCACCACGACCCACGGCCAAGCCTCCTCTGCCTGTACGCCACGGCGCATAGGGGGCAGGCGAGAAACCAGAGGGCATAAGCCGCATTCCTGCGAGATATTTTCCGATTAATCGGGTTTTGTTTGTGTTTGAAGTGAGATGGTAGTTGAATCTTTGCCAAATCCTTGCCAAAACATTACCGCGATTAACACGAAGGGGTACAAAAAGGGGTATAAGAAGTGGCATAAAACGTGGTATACTTCAAGACGTGGGCACACCAGCCGCGCGGATGCTCCGCGTGGCAAGCCGATAAGGAGCGATCGGGATGAATGACAGCATACCTGTCGATATTCTCGTTGTCGAGGATAACGACAGCGAACGGGACTCTATTGTGGAAGCGCTCGAAGCCTCTCTCCCCGACGCCGCCCTTCTGGCCCTCAGAGACGGCGAGCAGGCACTGGACTATCTGTTCCGGCGCGGCGAATGGACAGACCGGTCTGCAAACGGGTTCCCCAAGCTCATTCTGCTCGACTTGGCTATGCCTCGAGCCGACGGCTTCTCCGTGCTTGCGAAGGTAAGGTCGCAAAATGTCGAAGAAGCCCTTATGCTGACGCCCGTGGTCATATTCAGTGATTCGCATGTGACCGCCGATATCTCAAGGAGTTATCGCCTGGGTGCAAACAGCTTTATCAAAAACCCGTGAGCTTTGCCGATTTTCAGAGCGTCGTAAAAACCGTTGCGGACTATTGGATGACGCATAACCGTTTGGACAGTCCTTGACCCCAGCCTGGCGGCCCTTGGGTTTGGGGAGCGGAAGAAGGTCCCTGGATATGCGCTCACGCAAGGAAAGGCAGAGAAAAATGAACGCACGCAAGACAGTTGTCGCCGCAGTGCTCGTGGGCGTACTCGTCGCCATGGGCGCGTTTGGATGCAACACCATACGAGGGATGGGGCGAGACATCCAAAGGGGCGGCGAGGCCGTGGAAGACGCGGCCGATTGCTCCCAGCCGAATTAGCATAAACAACCCTGATCGCCCCCCGGCCCCAGCTTCTTCCCAGGTCCGGTCGACCCACATTGCAATCTCGATACCGAACCCCAGGGGCAAATCCATTCACACACACTGCCGCAATATCTCCCAACTAATCCGCGCCTGAGTCGGCGAAATCTCCGCGCACTCGGGTTGCAAAAAAAACGCCTGCTCCTGCTCAAGACACATTGTTCTGCCATTTCTCAAAGCAACCACCGTTATCCGAAAAGCAAAATCCTTTCGTGCGCAACTGTGTGCGCAATTCCTCGGAGGCCCGCAAGTCAAAAGCGGTGAAATAGCCGGGATAGGCCCTCGCAGAACCTGAGGAGAACGCAATCAGCGTGTTCACGACGGCCTCTTCCAAGGCCTAAGTGTCTACAGTATAGTGAGTTAGTTGCGCTAGATTTAGGCTGAATATACTGATATACTTGAGGTAGAGCTCGTGTGTTCAACGGAGTGACATGAGCGTTGGCAGCAGGGCAGAAAGGATGTGTGTCGCGTAGCCTGCGTAGCTCACCAAGTCAGGTGTCCTGAGGGGGGTGAGACATGCGCAGACGGACACAAAGCCGCGGTAGTGCTTTCAAAAAGGGGAAAAAGTCGTGCCTCGCGAGCAAGACCAGCTGAAATCCAGAAAGAATCCGCCGCCCATCACGGTCGAATCACAGTTTGACGCCCTCGTCGCACAACATCCAGACGCGCTCGTGATTCTCGATGAAGACGACGTCGTCCTGTTCGCCAACAAGGAGGCAGACAGACTGCTGGGCAAGGGTAAGAATGGCCTCGTCCCCGGCAGCATGCTCGACGTGCCACACGAAGTCCGCCACTCAAAAAACAACGTTATCGTTGCACACGGCCAATCCGATCGTTCTCTCGATTACCGGCTCAAGTCCGTCCAGTGGGATGGCCAGCAGGCCTACATGCTCTGTGTGCGAGATGTCACTCAGGATCTCCGCAGGCTGAAGCATCTCGAAAAACTCGAGCGGCGCGGACGTCTCATCGTGGCGCAGGCGGCTGAAGGGATTATCGTCGTGCAAGACGGCCTCCTGAAGTTTCACAACCCCATGGTCAAACGCGTCACAGGCTATGGTGATGCTGAACTGCGCCAGATGCGGGTCCTCGATTTGGTGCATGCCGAAGATGCCGAGGTCATTAACGAATTCGAGGATGTCCATACGGCGGAATCCGGCGCGCCCATCACCTACATAGCGCGCATGCGAACCTATGACAATGAGATTCTATGGGTCGAGGTCAAGGCGACGCCCATCGACTGGCAGAGCCGCCCTGCCGCGCTGTGTTTCTTCACCGATATTACAAACCGAGTGCATGCCGAACAAGACCGAATGCTGCTTGCTACAGCCGTCGACCAAGCCGTCGAGGCCATCGTGGTTACCGATGCCCACGGATGCGTCCAATACGTCAACCCCGCCTTTGAACAACTGACCGGATACACGCGCGCTGAAGTCATCGGCCGCAGCCCTCAGATTCTTTATGGCGGCGAAACGCATCGAGATGCATACGAGCAAATGTGGGCGGCCATCAACCGGGGCGAAATCTGGAACGGCCGATTCCAGAATCAGAAAAAAGACGGCACGGGTTATGAAGAAGACACCACCGTGTCCCCCGTATTTGATGAAGATGGAGACCTCACAAACTTCGTGATCTTGAAGCGCGACGTCACGGCCCAGGTCAACCTCGAGCGGGCGCTGCGCAGCGCGCAACGGATGGAGGCCATGGGCACGCTCGCCGGAGGCATCGCCCATGACTTCAACAACTCCCTCGCCTTGATCCTCGGGAGGTGCGAACTCGGCCTCAACGCGATTTCCAAAGACCATCCCGCCGCGAAACAGTTCGAAAGCATCTATCGGGCAGGCCAGCGCGCAGCAGGTATTGTCAAGCAGATCCTCGTGTTTTGCCGCCAGGCCGAGCAGGAAAAGAAACCCCTCATCGTCGCCCTCGTGGTCAAAGAAGCCGTCGAACTCCTGCGCTCGGCATTGCCCAAGAATATCGAAATCGTCACCACTATCGAGAAGACCTCGGGGCGAGTGCTCTCCGATCCCTCGCAAGTCCACCAGGTCGTCATGAACCTCTGCACCAATGCATGTCACGCAATGGGCGAACGAGGAGGAACCCTGACGGTCAGCCTCAAAGAAATTACCGTGGACAGCCACGCGTATGCCGAGGTGGGCGAGTTGTTCCCGGGGCCCTATATCGAAATCAGCGTGAGCGATACAGGCATCGGCATGGACCACGCCACACTGCAACGAATCTTCGACCCCTTCTTCACGACCAAAGAACCCGACCAAGGAACGGGGCTGGGCCTGGCAACCGTCCACGGAATCATTACAGGAAGCGGCGCGGCTATTCGGGTCAAATCCGAAAAAAACGAAGGCACGACCTTCACCCTCTACTTCCCGCGTTGCGAAGAAGCCGAGATTGTAGACCAGCCACTGCCGCGCGACCAGCTCGCCGGCACCGAACGCATTCTAGTCGTCGACGACGACAAGGATTTCGTCGAGATGTATCAAGCCCTGCTTTCCCAGCACGGCTACCGGGTCACCTCATTCGTGCGGGCCGCCGACGCGCTCGAGCACTTCGAGGCCCAGCCTGACGCGTTCGATGTGGTGATCACCGACCATATCATGCCGGGCATGTCGGGCATCGAACTGGCAAGGAGACTCATCGAGATCCGCCCCGACGTTCCAATTCTGCTCTCGACAGGCCTTGGCCGCCAGAATTCCCATACTACCGCGCTCGAGGTCGGCATCTGCGAGCGCTTGCTCAAGCCCACACCACTGTCCGAGCTGATCGCTGCCATACGCCGCGCTATCGGAGATTCCTTACAATAGTCCGGCTGAAAACCGTGCTTCGTTGTTATTTGCGCTCTTGGAACGCGACTATGCCCAGCCCCAGCAGGACGCCGGCGACCGCAAAGATCAGCCCAAAAGAGGCCGTATAGGCCCCGTGATGCAATACGTCTGGGTAACCCGCCGCGATCGGAACCGCCAGAGCCTCGCGCAGCCCGAAAACCCCCAACACTCCCAGAAATATCATCAGAAACTTCTGCCATTGAACCACGGATTCAGCAAGAATGCGTTCCACGCAAAACCGCGCGAGAAACACCACGGCCACCGCGCCAAGAAGATGCACAAGCTGCCAGGTTGCAAGCACCGGATAGGTCGTCGACAGCTCGATAAGCGTATACGTGTGTAATGGGCCGTTCCCTACAGAGATGCCCCGCGTCGCCAGAAGAACCAGCCCCCACGCCAGTAACAGCCATTTCACGTGGCGCGGATGCGTCAGCCGCGAGTTCGTGCCCAGCATGAGCAACACCACAAGCAGCACGGTATGGCCATACACCAAGGCCTCGATGTGGTCTCTTCGCAACACAAACACCGCGAATACCGCCACGCCCACCACTGCCAGCAAGGCAATCACAGCGTCCGTCACACCAAGTGGCAACGGCTCACGGCGCAACGGCCAGCGTCCCCCTCCCTCCGGGCGGCCGGTCTCGCGGTCGATGGTTATGACGGCCAAAGCCGCAAGCCCGGTCAGCACCACTGTCTGCGCCGCGGATACCCAGAGGTTCCCGGGGTTAAGCAGGGAATACGCCGCGAGCGCGTCCCATACATACAGCAGCGTCCCGAACCCAGCCAGCGCAAGCCCCGCGCCGCCTTGCCACGCGCCCCATGCCATCACGCTGCCGGCAATCGTCACGGCAAAGAGCACCAGAATCATGATCAGCCAGGGGAGAGGCGCACCACGCAACACCAACACCCCGCCCAGCACGCTCACAACCAGGAACACGCCAAGAGCATTGAGCACCGCTTTCTTCTTGATGTCATGGTATCCGAGCGCCCAGATAAACCCCGCGCGCCCGGCCAGGAGCACCACCAGCGTCAAAATGCTCGGGGGAAGGCACACCGCGAGCGCACCCAGCCAAAGCAACACCAATACGCCAATCATGCGGCGGCCAAACGAGTGTTCGAGACCCCCGCAGAGACAGGCCGCCAATGCGCCGATGGCCAGAGCCAGCGGCGCCGCCGCAAGCATCCAACCTCCCTGGCCTTTCAAAAAACCGAGAAAAAGGGCAAGCGCGATCAGCGTGACCCCCGCTTCACATATCCATTCCGTCAGATGCGTCTCGACAAACCCAGGCTCAGGGGCAGGCGCCGAAGGTTTGGCCGCGCGTTGCGCCAGTCGCTGCTGACACTCGGCACACAACGACGCCCCCTCCACCTGCGCCAGCTCGACTTTCCGCAACAACCGGCCGCAACCAAAACAAACCGCCTTCGAGTCTTCCTCGCGCACCGGCGTCCGCGGCCCCTGCGGCGAAGGCGTTCCTCGTTGAGTGGGCGTTGCGTCTCGAGTGGGCGTTGCGTGCGCGGGCGTTGAATATGAAGACGTGCCACCCTGCTGCTCACCCTTTTCGTCGCCACCGCTGGAAAAGCTCAAGTCGACATTCTCGCCCATCTCATCCACAAAGGCATCGAGGTCACCAAAGCCGCCGCTCGAGAAATTGACCTCTTCAGCGCCATCCCCCGCCCCTTCTGGAAACACCTCTTCATATCGAATGGGTGTGGCAGGGCCCTCCGCCGGAGGGGGCGTATCGAAAAAACCCGGCAGCGCGCTTTCCGCCGGCTGCCATTCCGAGCTGCCCTCCCGCTGCACCAGGGTGCGTTTGTCCACGCTTCCCCGACGTACCAGGATACGCAACTCCTCCGCGCCCACCGGGCCAAATGCCTGGCTACCTCTGCGAAAGTACCACCCCATATGCATTCCCCTGTTGGACCCAATGCCGAAGCGATGCAGGACCCGTGCAAGTGTTCCACCATAAGTATGCAGAGAAACTAGTAGTCTGTCAAAGACTTGTCTGTCAAAGACTGTGACGCTCCCCCGCCCGATAGATAGACCTGGGGAAAATGGAAACCTCGGGCCAGGGCGAATCAAAACAAGCTGCAGATACACCATACAGCCCCACGCCCCGTGTGTTCATAAACCGGCGAGCGCGTAAATGGTTTGGCACGTGTTGCACGTACCTTCTGGACTGTTCGTGCGGAAAGTGGTCCAGTACTCGAGCTTTTGCGCAACGGGGGCGATGACGCCCGTACCTTCTATCCAAGCACTTCCTCCAGAACCGCTACGTCATGCGGCGCGTGGCCCGAATAGTGGTTGTTGACATAACCGAAAACGGACAGTTGCCTGTCGAGAGCGGCCTTGATCGCGGGAACCCAGCCCTCGAGATCGCCCCGCCGGTCGACGACCGGCTCCGACCACGTTTTCGTTATCTTCTCGATACCGTAACGGTCGCCCAGCCAACGGATGTATGCTACCGGTCCCGTGAATACCTCGCCGCACTCCAGCAGCGCCTCTGGCCGGGGCATCCAGGGATGATCAATCAGCGCGAGCGATACGTTGCGCTCGCGCAAGGGTTCGAGCAGCCCCTTGTTCAGCCAAGTCTTGTTGCGCACCTCGACCACGAAACAGAACGCATCCCTCGGCGCGGCATCGAGAAACGGCAACAAACGCTCAAGAAACGCGGACTGCGTCACGCCCGATTTCTTGGCGAAATAAGGGAATTGAAGCAGAATCGGCCCCAGTTTGTCTCCCAAACGCCCAAGCGTATCGAGAAACCCAGCCAACACGCTCCCGCAATCCTCGAGAAACCGCTCGTGCGTGATTTCCTGCGGCACTTTGGCCGAAAACACAAACCCATCGGGCGTACGGTCGCGCCAGCCGTCCACCGTCGACCCACGCGGGACCGCATAGAACGTCGCATCGATCTCGACCGTGCTGAACCGCTGCGCATACTGCGTAATGAATTCCGTCGCAGCCGTCCCCGGAGCATACACCCGCCCAACCCAGTCCTTCGTGCTCCAACTGCACGTCCCCAACCGGACCTGCGGAGATGCCGTGCTCGATGTCATAGCGCCCGCCTCCCGGCGCACGCTGCTGGTGCTGCGCCGCCGCTTGGGCCGATGATCGCATACGTCTGCGTGTCTCTCTTGTCCAAATCTGCGTCCATCTGCGTAATCTGCGGATTCATAAAGCGATCAAGGCGCCGCATCAAGGTCGGCGATCATCTGCTTCAACACAGTGATCAATGGGGCGATGTGCTTTTCACAAGTGTTGAAGATCACCTCTTCATTGACGTTGAAGTAATCGTGAGCCAGCACGTTGCGCATACCGATCACAGCGCGCCAGGGAATCTCTGGGTATCGGGTTAGAAATGCGCCGCTCGTTTTCTCATCGATCTGCCGAAATGCTTCCCCGACCGAAAGCAGCACCATGCTGATGGAGTCCAGGTGTTCCCGTCCATCTTCACTGGAAACGAAGTCCTGGGCGGTCTTCACCTTTGCGAAACGCCGCGACACTCGTTCCATGGCCTCGAGAATTGCCTCGAGACGATCGCGCAACACGTCTGCATCAAGCATAGACGGCCTCCTTTTGCAGACGCGCTCTTAACCGCGCGGGCATCCCTGCGCGAAACTCGATCAGGTCCACCGGCCGCCCCAGCCGTTCCATCAATTCCTCGCGGAACAAAGCCAGATCGAACAGCGTCAGACGTGCGGATGGGGTGACTTCATATACGACATCCACGTCGCTATCGGCCATGGCATCTCCCCGCGCGACCGAGCCGGCGCATCCCAAGGCCTGTAATTCATAGGCGTCTCCCCGCTCGGCAAGAAAGGCTCTCAGCTTCTCGAGCACCTCTTCCCGGTCTATGGTTTGTCTGCTCACGTTCATCTAGTCACCTCTACGCAATGGGAGTTTTCCACCTTCATCTCCATTTTACACCATCTTTTCAGGGGTGTGAATGGCCAGCGGCCCAAATCTCCGGTTCTTCTTTGCCTCATTGTCGAGGGAATCTTCTCGAAATGGACAATGTGCTGCAACTTCAGCATTGCCAAAGTGCAGGGTGACGTCGCGGACTTCGTCCTGCATGGAATGGACCTTTGGGGCGCTGCCTGTCAGAATAGCGCGGAACAGGACACGCAGGGCAGGGAAGAAAGGCAGGGCCGTGACGCAGCCGAATGGCGAGAGACAGCAGGGGGATCTTCTTCGCGGCAATCCTCCCCCCGATACGGACGGGCTCGACATGGTCGAGGGGGTGGTGCACCGCATCGTCTACGAAAGCCCGGAGACGGG
>SLSB01000116.1 GCA_007130675.1 Candidatus Hydrogenedentota bacterium
ATGCCGAGCTGGCACTCGGCGATCCCGGGTAAGAAGGTGGTGCTGCGGTCTTTTTCCGTGTAGCGTCCGCCCTTGTGGCGGACGTCCGGGATTCCAGACGCCTGGTACAAGACCAGGCGCTACAAATCGACCGCGATGTCCCAATGCCCCTTCTTTTTGGTCCCATCATCCCGTTCTGATGCCGGGATCGGCGGTTGCGTTGGAGCTTCTCATGGACTAAACTGCGGCTGGAGAGCCCGCTGCAGAGGAGGGAATATGGCAAGTACTGCAACGATTGCCTCGACACGCGACAAAACCGTCAGGGCGTTCGCTGTCTTCTCGTTCATCTTCTACGTCGCCGTTCTTGCGGGTTCGGTGTTCTTCTACGTCAGCTTGTGGGGGTCCGATGTTCACACCAGACACTCGTTTGATGTGGGCGGTGTTTCTGTTTCCACTGTGAATGCCATGTGTGGCTACGGCGTGCTCATGAGCGCGCTTGGGCTCTCTTCTGCCAGCAGAGCTTATCGAACGAGAAAAGTCGACCTCTGGGTCGTCCTGAGTGCCGTTGCGGTCTGTATGCTGCTCTCGGTTTTCCTGTGGGCCCTCTTCACGTGGTGATGAACACGGTGCTCAAGGTACCTCGGGACGGGGTTACGGGGGCTTCATCCCGGTAGGGTGAAGGGGTCTTCGGCTTTTTTGAGGCACTTCCGAGTGAGTTCCTCGAGCTGCTCGCGCAGGGAGGCCGCTTCGGGCGCATCGAACATGTTGTCGAGCTGGTAGGGGTCCGCCTGGTTGTCGAAGAGGAATCCTTCGCCGTCGGGTTTGATGGCGTATGTGTGGCGTCTTGTGCGCACACCGCGAAAAATGGGCGCGGGATGGTTGTCTCCGCCCGAGGCGTTTTTCTTCGAGATGTGCATGATGAATTGATGCTCGGGGTCGGGGCCTTTGCGGCCGCGAAGCGCGGGGCTGAAGTCCTGCCCTTGGCACGTTGGCGGGATCGCGATGCCTGCCAGTCCGCACAGGGTCGGCATAATATCGATCGAGCCAAACAGGGCGGCGTTCTTGAGGCCGGCGGGCACCACGCCCGGCCAACGGACCAAAAACGGCACCCGGATTGACTCTTCGTAGGGCTGGCGCTTGCTGCCGACACCGTGCGAGCCGAACATCGAGCCGTGGTCGGAGGTGTAGACCACGATAGTGTCGCGCGCGAGGTCCAACGCGTCGATCGCATCCAAGACACGGCCCAATTCGTCGTCGATGGCCGAAATATGGGCGTGGTAGCCTTGGTAGTTGGGCCAATCGTTCTGGCGGGCGATTTGTGGGGCGTCGCCCGGTAATCCTTCCTGGTCAAAGCTGACATTAGGCCGATAGGGCAGCGATCCTTCGGGATAGAGTGATCTTTTTTCTTCGGGGGCATCGGTAAAGATTGCGTGGGGCGGGTTCCACGACACCATCAGGAAGAACGGTTGCGCGAGCTCTTTGCTTTCGTGGATAAACTCGAGCGCCTGGTCGGTCATGAGGGTTGCGTTGTAACCCTTGGGCTGCACCGGTTCTCCGTTAGCGGGATGGTACACCGACGCGTCGTAGTGAATGTTCGTATTGGTCCAGATGAGCGACGTGTCGAAGCCGAAAGGCTCGGCGCGGGTTCCGCCGAGGTGCCATTTCCCGATGTAACCGGTGCGGTAGCCCGCCGCCTTGAATGCTTTACCCAAGGTAATCTCGCCGGGGTCGAGCGGAATGCCATTGTCGATAACCCCTTGCTGATAGGGCCAGCGGCTGGTCATGAGAATGGCGCGATGGGGTGAGCACACCGGGTAGTTGCTGATAGCATGGGTGAATTCCGCGCCTTGACTGGCCATAGCGGCCATGCGAGGGGTGTGGACCTGCGGGAGTTCCGAGAACGACATGGACTGCCAGCGGTGTTCGTCGCTGAAGAGATACACGACATTCGGGCGTCGCACACGTTCTTCGCGCGTATGGCCCGCGCAGCCAGCAACAGTCACGGCCACTCCCGCGGCGGCGTGGCCCAGGAAATCGCGCCGTTTCATGCGGTCTCTCCTATTCCTCGGAGTCCGGTTCCGTATCCTCCTCCCCGGCTTCGTCATCAGGGTCTTCTTCAGCGTGCTCGGGCGCTTGCTGGGCCACTTCTAGGACGTCTTCGGCCGGCAGGACGATCATCACGGCATTGTCTGCCCCGCCGCCCATCATGCCCATCATACCCATCATGCCGCGGCCTCTGGGAGCGCGAACGGTCCGCAAGAGCAGGATGCCGACAACGTCTCCGTCCAGCGTAAAGACGGGTGCACCCAGGGAACTCTGGTTCATGCCCCCTCCGGCGGGCACGTAGAACGTGCGTGGTCGATCGACCACTGCCTCGACACGGTCCAGGAGGGCGCCGTGTGCGCGGTTTGCGACGCGGCCGAGGCGCGTAATGGCTACCACAGGGTCGAGCAGATCCGGAGTTCCTCCATTTGTCAGGTCGAGAGCGACAAACGGCTCTTCGGCCGGCTCAGTAGGCCGCAAAAACGCCAGATCGAGGTCTCTGTCCCGCAACACGACCGTAGCCGGAATCTCGGTACTGTCTGCCAGCAGAATATCGGCGCTCTTGACCTCGGTTTCCATTTGCAGGCCCATCTGTTCGAGCTCCGCCCCCATCATCGCGCGTGATGCGGATGCAGGGTCGGTGGTGAACAGGCTGACCACAACCAGACCGGACGGGTCAATAACCGTACCGGTTATCTCGGATCTGCTCTCCTCCGTTTGTGTGCCTCTACCCGGCATCGAGTAGCGATTCTCGATTACCAGCCTCACGGTAACCACGGCGTCTCGATTGTTGGAAACGATGGCTCGAGCGGTATCCGCGAGTGTGTCGGCCACGGCGCGTTGTGTTGTCACCAGACAACACAAAGCCGTCATTACAACGCAAATTCTCAGAAACCTGTAACTCATGTCGTGTCTCCTTGTTGAAACGTTGAAGGTGACTGTTCAGCGAACTCACCTCGATGCCGGGGAGTCCGAAGGTTCTCGTACTGGTGTGGCACTTGGGTTATATGGCCTCCTCCCACTGCGGCTCGAATTGCAGAAAGAGCGTGTAGATACCGCGCAACACCTTGAAGATGAGGGTCTTGGGCTGTTCTTCGGCGACGGCCTCCATCATTTGCTCGAACCCCTCGACGTCCGGTACCTGTTCGCCGTTGACTTCAACGATGAGATCGGAAACACTGAGCATGCCCAACGCGGCCCAGCTTCCCGATCGGACTTCTTCGACAAGTACGCCGGTGCGGACTTCGTCCCAGTCTTCGCGGGCGCGGTCAAAGAAGGTGATATCGCGCACGGTAAACTCGAAGTTGTCGTCGCGGTATTTCCTCATCTCGCGGGCGAGTCTTGGAGATTCTACCAATTCGACTTCGATGGTCTTGCGCTCCTCGCCGCGCAGGATGGTCAGTTCCGCGGATGTACCAATCCTGTATTGGCGAATCAGGACGGGAAGCTCTTCGTAATCTTCGGGAGCGCTGGCCTCGAGTTCCATGCCATCCACCTGAAGGATGAGGTCTCCAACCTCGAGACCGGCCTCTTCAGCCGAACTGCCCGAATAGACACGCGTGATGCGAAACCCGGTCAAGCGTTCATCTTCGAGAGTTCGCGCGAGGTCTCGGGTGATGACCTGCGTTTCGACGGGCAGCCAGGCTCTTCTGGCCTCGAGGCCGGGGTCTCTTAGTTCGCGAATGCCGATCTCGACCACCGTCACGAATTCCTGCTCGCGCCGGTCGAACTGCACGAGCGCGGGCGTGGGCTCGGTCTCACCTTCGGTCAGCTTCGCGGTGACGCGTCGCAATTCTTCGACATTCTTGACCGGGTTGCCTGCGACCGAGGTGATGATGTCGCGCGATTCCAGCGCAGGTTTGGCATCGCCAGCGGGCCCTCCCGGCCGCACCGAGGTCACAAGAACGCCGTCCTGGTTCGGCCGGCGGAGTTCGCGCGCCATGAGAAACGAGATATCGCGCACGGTCAGGCCCCATTGTCTTAGTTCCGACTGATCCGGGACAGCCTCTTTCCGGTCCGTGGTGGTGATGGATACTGTGAGTTCTTCATCTCCTCGCGCGATTGTGGCTTGGACGGTCTCCCCGATGGGCAGATCAGCCACAAAACGGTTGAACAGCGGGACCTGTTCGTCGAACTCGACATCAATTTCCTCGCCCGCGAGCTGGAGCAGGTAATCTCCCGGCTGCAGGCCCGCCTCGTCGGCAGGGGTGTCTTTCATAACATTGGCTATGAGCGCGCCGGTCTCCCTCTCGTCGTATCTGAACCGAGGCTGGATGCTAACCCCCAGCCAGGCGCGTATCACCTCGCCATGTTCAAGAAGGGACGCGACGGTCTTCTGTGCAAGCGCACTCGGGATGGCGCCGCCCAGCCCGGCCATGCGGATTTCGTTGATGCCGATAACCTCGCCCTCCACACTAACAAGGGGACCACCGCTATTTCCGGGGTAGATCTGGGCATCGTGGCCAAGCCATACGACAAACGAGCCGACATCTTCTCCGTCCTGCTCCAGCCGGCGAAACGGCCCCAGCCACCGGGGCATGATCATCTCGGTGTTACTGATAATCCCCATCGTGACTGATTGCGAGAGCGCCATGGGACTGCCCATAGCCAGCACGTGGTCGCCCACTCGCACCTGGGTTGAATCGCCCCAGGCGGCCGTTGGGAACTCGCGGGGTTCCTCGGGGAGCAGCTTGAGTAGCGCGATATCCGTAAGCGGATCGCGCCCCACCAATTCCGCCTCGATCTTTTCTCTTGTTGACAAAGTGCAGACCACACGTGTCGCATGACCAGCGACATGGTGATTGGTAACGACATGACCTTCCGGTGTGATAATGACACCGCTGCCCGAGCCCTCATTCTTTATTTCGCGTCCTTCGGAATACCTGGGTACGACCACCTCGATGCGCACCAGCGCCGGCTTGACCTTCGCTACCGCGGTTTCGACGGAACTGCGCAAAGACTCCGGTATATCAGAGGGTACGCCGGCGTTCTCTTCGGTGAACGCCAGGGAGGGCGTTGTCAGCATGATTAACAACACGAGCATTGAACAGATCTGGGTTCTCATAGTCCATTTCCTTAAACGAGGGTTTCGTTTGGTGTAGTTGTGAACGGGCGCGTTCTGGATCGGCATGGTAATCGGCCCGGGCACCCGCAACTGCGCCTCTTCTATTTCGCCTACCGTCCTAAGTCGATTATGGGCGTGCAACGAGTATGTGTCAACCCCAAAAGATAGTTCGCGGGGACTGAGGGCATCTCTTGCGCAGTGAAACCAAGGAATACGCCGTGTGTGTCACTCGCCCGGTGGGTGCGTCCGGTCAGACACATGTGCCTTCGCGGAATCTGCCGATAGCCCGCACATTCGTCCGAAGAAAGGCTCAAAGCTCTTCGATTCTGTGCGTCCCCTTGCCGAGATGCAGGATTCTGTCGACGATGGGCAAGGCCTCCTCGCATTGGCGGGTGGCAACGAACACCGAGGTGTGATCCGCGGAACGCCGCCGGAGGATTTCCTCGATGAAATGGCTTCGTACTTGCGCATCGAGATGTGTGAAAGGCTCGTCGAGCAGCAGCAGGCGCGGATGCACAATCAAGGCGCGGGCCAACGCGAGACCCTGTTGGTGGTCTTTCGAGAGTACCGCTGGCTTCGCACGGCGTTTTTCCGCCAGTCCGCTCAGCGTGAGCATGCGCTCAATGCGCTGGGCGGCCTCTTCGCGCGGAATTTCCTGGGCGCCGAGCACAAACCGCAGATGTTTCTCGACGGACATATGCGGCCAGAGCGCGAAATTCTGAAACACCATACCGATGCCCCTGGTATGCGGGTCGCCCTCCGTGGCCGGTACGTCATCCACCGTGACCACACCGTCGTCGGGCGCCTCGAGCCCGGCCACAAGGCGCAGGAGCGACGTTTTGCCGACGCCCGCCGGACCCAACAGGCACATCCCTTGTTCAGGAGACAGAGTCGCAGTGACGCCGCGCAGCACTGGTTCGCCGCGGTATTTCTTCGTAACATTTGAAAACTTAATGATAGGCATGAAACACCCGCCTGCATACTACATACATAACCGCCGTTGCACAACCGGCGGCCACAAGCAATCCAACCAAGACCAAGCACGTAGCCGCCAGTAGCGGACCCGGCCCGCCGTGCGCCAGGGTGTGGATGCGAACGGCCAAGGGGGTGACGTCCGGCGCCGTCAAGATCGCCGCATCCAGCTCGCGCATGGAAACAACAAACGCCGTGCCCCACACGACCGCCAGCACTGACGCGGTCATGGGCGCGGCAACGCTCTTTCCCCTGCGCAGCCAGCTTACATCGTAGACCGCCGCTGCATCCAGCGGCCCCGGAGGCAATGCTTGCAAAGCCATTCGCTCGGCTTGATAGGCAAAGTACAGGTATTTTGCTGCACACGCCATCGCAATCGCGAAAAACGCCCCGAAGGCAAACTGGCCAAGCCGCACATAATTCCACAGGGCTATCACGCCCGTTCCAAGCAGCGGGCCGGTAACCAGAAACGGCACAAAGCTAATATGGAACACCTTCGAGGGCCGGGGCCAGCTATGAGTGATGTAGGCCATGGCAAAGGCGAGCGCCATCACGAAGGTTGCTGAAACGGATGCGAGCACCAGACTCGCGGCGACGGCCGGCCGGGCGGCTGTCCACGCGGTCTCGAGCTCCGCGAGACTTCCCGTGCGCAATGCGAGAAACAGCAGCGGCGCCGCCAAAGCCATGCCAGTGATAGCTGTACAAAACCCCACGGCCAACGCTGCGCGCTTCCATCCCACTGGCATTCTGCCCACCGGGTCGTCCGGCGGTATCAGCCATCGTTGCCGCGGGCGCGCCCACCCGCGCCAGAGCCACAGCACAATACCGCCCGCGAGCACGAGTGGAAGCGCATGCGCCAGGGTCCGGCTTACCTTGTTGTAGACGCTCAGGCCGGAAAATATTTCGACGGAATAGACATTGACTTGAAACAGGGCCGGAACCGCATAGCCCGTTAGAGTCAGAAGAAAAACGAGCGCCACGCCCGTAAACACCCAGGGCGCGCAGAGAGGCGCCCGAATCGCAAAGAACGTCTGCAACGGGTCGGCGATCAGACGGGCCGATTCGATCTTTCGGCGATCGAAGCGCCGTAGCGCGCTCCACGTGCAAATCAGCACAATCGGATAGTAGGCCAGCGCTGATACGACAATCACGCCGGGGATGCCCAAATACGGCGGGATCAGGGTTTCCGGCGTGAATTCCCGAGGCAGCAGCCCAATATGGGTCACGGCATCGAGCCATGCAATCGCGAATACATAGGCAGGAATTAGGAGCGGGAGGCAAAGCAGCAATCCCAATATCTCGCGCAGTATGCGCGGACAATACTGCAATGCGAGCGCAGCGCCTGCCCCCAGAACCAGCGCCACGGCCACTGTGCCGAGACCGATGAGAAGACTGTTTCCCAAAAGCGTCCATTGGCGCTGTTCAAGAAACGCTTCGGCAAAAATCCGGAGCCCCATTCCCCCGTCCTCGCGGAGCGCACGCCGCACGAGAACCGCGAGCGGTGCAACGCACACAGCTAGGACCACGAGTAGAGTGGCGCCCACAAAAGCTGTTTGCCTTATCCTGGAATGCATCATTACTTCACGAATTCCTCGCGAACAAAGGTTGCCTTGATCTTACAGTCGCGGCAACGTCGTTCCACGCGGTCTTTATGCTATGGATTCAGGAGAGCCGGGTCATATTTTGCGGGGTTTGCCCCGCCGGCGTCAAGGAAATCCGGACAGCCGAAAAACCAGAGGCGTCAAGCCTTGCGAAATTTGTTGATTTCTGAGCCTTGTGCCAGTATGCTCAAACATATCGCCTGGGGCGAGAATATGCATGTGGGCCATTAGCGCTAACGGGAAAGGACACGGCACAGCTATGAAGCACATTCGCAAGATTTCGGGCACACCGGTACGGAAAGCACAAGATCCGGCCGCAATTCTGACGCTTCTCGGCACGATTTTCACTGTACTCGCGACTCTCGTGCCCATACTCTCCAAGTAGTCTTGTCGAGGGAGACACATCAGCGGGTGGTCCACTGCCGGACCACCCGCATTTCTTGTTCATGGGCACTGGTGTGCAGACCTGCCAGCACGCCAGTTCTTGTCCATTGTCTGCTCTGATCCCGAGAGGCACGTAGCGAGCAGACGGTCAAGGGTTCCCACGCATACTCCCGAAAAAACCGCGCCCGGCCCGGCTGTTGGCCGTGCCGGGCAAACGGTTATTGCATCGGTACAGAGAG
>SLSB01000627.1 GCA_007130675.1 Candidatus Hydrogenedentota bacterium
CCCCCGCTGAAAGCCGTGACATGTCTGGCATACCAGTGGCTTCCCGGGCGTGAAATGCGGCCGCTGCTCGAGACCGGGAGCAAAGGGCCTCTTCGCACGGCCCAAGAACGTTGTGCGATACTTAGCCGCTCTCGAGCATACTCGCGCGTTTAAAACTGGAATTCCGCGTTTCATATCTAAACACCCTTCAGCCGGCAGCCTCAGGCGCATTTGATGGTAGCAAAACGAGAGGCATCGTAAGTCATTTTTGGAAAAGAGGTTGCGCCAATAGTCGCCGAAAGCGACGCCGTCTATCTATTTGGCACGAAAGATGCGCTTGACTGAGCGAAACAGAGTGTTCTGACAAAAACGATTTGTGTCGGGTGGCGCGGTTGCGGCGGCCCGGCTGAGATGTATTGGAGGTGTTCCGACATGGCAAAGACAATTGGCATAGACTTGGGAACCACGAATTCATGCGTGGCGATTATGGAAGGCGGCGAGGCTACTGTGCTGACCAATCCAGAAGGGAGCCGGACCACGCCGTCGGTTGTGGCGTTTACCGAGGATGGCGAGCGTCTCGTGGGCGCCGCGGCCAAACGCCAGGCGGTGACCAATCCCGCGAACACGATTTTCTCGATCAAGCGGTTCATGGGCCGTCGTCACGAGGAAGTGGGCGAGGAAATCAAACTGGTGCCCTATAAAGTATCGCGCACGTCTTCTGGCGATTGCCAGGTCGAGGCGCGGGGCACGTCGCACCGACCGCCCGAGATTTCAGCGATTATCCTGCAGAAGCTCAAGGAAGCTGCTGAGCAGTATCTGGGCGAGAAAGTGCAGAAAGCGGTGATTACGGTACCGGCCTACTTCAATGATTCGCAGCGTCAGGCCACGAAGGATGCAGGGAAGATAGCCGGCCTCGAGGTGGCGCGCATTATCAACGAACCCACTGCGGCGGCATTGGCCTATGGGCTCAACAAAAGGAAGAACGAAAAGGTCGCCGTGTTTGACTTGGGCGGCGGCACATTCGACATCTCGATTCTGTCGATCGACGAAGACAGTTTCGAGGTTATGAGCACCAATGGGGATACGCACCTGGGCGGTGACGATTTTGACCAGCGCGTGATCGATTGGCTCGCGGATGAGTTCAAGAAGGAGCAGGGAATTGACCTGCGTAATGATCAAATGGCCTTGCAGCGACTCAAAGAAGCCGCCGAGAAAGCCAAGTGCGAACTCTCGACGTCGTTGCAGACCGATGTGAACCTGCCGTTCATCACGGCGGACGCTTCGGGGCCGAAGCACCTGACCACGCGGTTGACCCGTGCGAAACTCGAGCAACTCTGCGGCGATCTGCTTGACCGCGCCAAAGCCCCCTGTCGCCAAGCGATAGCGGATGCGGGATTGAAGCCCGGAGAGATCAACGAGGTGATTCTCGTGGGCGGTATGACGCGCATGCCGGCGGTCAGCACCGTGGTGCAGGAAATCTTCGGCAAGGAGCCGCACCGCGGGGTGAATCCGGACGAAGTGGTGGCTATTGGCGCGGCGATTCAGGCGGGCGTATTGAGCGGCGACGTGAAGGATGTGCTGCTGCTCGACGTCACCCCGCTGTCGCTGGGCATCGAGACGCTCGGTGGCGTGTTCACCAAGCTTATCGAACGCAATACCACGATTCCGGTGTCGAAGAAGCAGCTCTTCTCGACCGCAGAGGACAACCAGACGGCGGTTACCGTGCATGTGCTGCAGGGCGAGCGCGAGATGGCGGCCGACAACCGGAGCCTCGGGCGCTTCAACCTCGAGGGTATTCCACCCGCACCGCGCGGCTTGCCGCAAATCGAGGTGGCGTTCGATATTGATGCCGACGGCATCCTGCATGTGTCGGCACGCGATTCGGCGACCGGCAAAGAGCAGAAAATCCGCATCGAGGCCTCGTCGGGTCTGGATGAGGGCGAGATAGACCGGATGGTGAAGGACGCCGAGTCGCATGCGCAGGAAGACAAGGAGCGGCGCCGCACGATCGAGGTGCGCAACACCGGCGACCAGTTGCTGTATAGCACGACGAAGACCCTCGAGGAACATGCGGACAAACTCGACCCGGCCGACAAGGCCAATGTCGAATCGGCGCTTGATGAATTGCGTGAAGCGCTCAAGGGCGAGGACACCAATGCCATCGAGGCGGCGACCACGAAGGTGACTGAAGCCTCGCATAAGTTGGCTGAGGCGATGTACCGCACGTCGGAACAGCAGCAGGCCGGCCCCGGGCCTGCACATGAGACTCAAGAGCAGCATGCCGGAGCGCAAGCGCAAAGCGGCGATTCGGTCAATGCCGATTTCACGGTCGTGGACGAAGACGAGACGTCGTAATGCGTCTGTGGTTCACACCGTTCGCTTCGCATGAAGCATATAAAGCGTTCGGAAACGGCGGATGGCGGCGCGGACGGCGTCCCGTTCGCGCCCGCCGTTCCGGCCATGGTACGCGTGAGGAGGTGACTGGTTAAATGCCCCCGACGGCAACAAAAAACTACTATGAGATTCTCGGTGTGTCGCCCGAGGCGTCGCAGGAGGATATCCGCAAGGCCTATCTGAAACTGGCCAAGCAGTATCATCCCGACAAGACCGGCGGCGATAAGGTTGCCGAAGAGAAGCTCAAGGCGATTAACGAGGCCTATGACACGCTGAAGAATGCCGAACGCCGCAAGGAATACGACGCGATGCGGGCGTCGCCGTTCGGCGGTGCCCACGGCCCAACCTACACCGGCAGCGGCCCGAGCCGCGGGTTTGACTTTCAGGGTTTCGGAGGCGCTCCCGGCGGCTTTTCCGGGGATTTCAGCGATCTTTTCGGCGGACTGGGAGACATTTTCGGTGCACGGACCCAGCAGCGTCCCCGGCGGCAGGGCCCAATTGCCGGCAACGACGTCGAGGGCGAGCTGGCCATAACCCTGCGTGAAGCCGCTCACGGTGCTCGGAAATCCATCCGCGTGCCACATGCCGCGGCATGTGCAACCTGCCACGGGTCTGGCGCGCAACCCGGCACGCAGCCCGAGGCCTGCCCTGCCTGTGGAGGTAGCGGCCAGGTCTCGCGGGGAAATGGCGCTTTTATGATCATGCAGACCTGTCCCCAATGCCGCGGCTCGGGGACCCTTATCGCCGCGCCATGCGGCACATGCGGCGGGGCCGGCACGACCAGAAGCAGCCGCACCGTGGCCGTGAACATCCCAGCGGGCATCGAATCGGGCACCCGGCTGCGGCTGGCCGGACAGGGCAACGCGGGACTGCGGGGCGGCCCTCCGGGCGATCTATATGTCACGGTCACTGTGAAATCCGACCCTGTGTTCGCGCGCGACGGTCAGGACGTCGTGTGCGAGGTTCCCGTGACATTCGCCGAGGCGGCCCTGGGCGCCACGCTGCGTGTGCCCACCTTGACCGGCAAGGCTGATCTCAAGATTCCTGAAGGGACACAGTCCGGCCAGTCTTTCCGGTTGCGGGGGCTGGGCCTTCCCGCGGTGAAAGGTACACGCAAAGGCGATCAGCGCGTGCGGGTTGTGGTCGAGGTGCCCAAGCGCCTCACCCGCGAGCAACGCGAATTGATGGAAAAACTCAAAGCCCTTGACGACCCGGCCATGTACCCCAAACGCCTGGCCTTCGAAAAACACACTCGAGGCTAAGACGGCACGCGCTCCGCAAAGCGCTTCATATAGATTCGGCCCCGGATTCATCGGCCAGTGAATCTGGGGCCGTGTTTTTGTGGTGTGGGTGGCGCCGCCGCGAGGGTTCTCGGGATGCTGGAGTGTTTCGAAGTGAAACGGTGTTTTGTTGCGTCTTGTTACGCAGGCGGCTACAGCGTGCGGGTCGACTTAGGTTCTCGATGTCAGTAATTTCGAAACTTTTCCACCAAAACCGCTTACAGCCGCGCGCTTTCATGTGATGACCGCGGATCTTTCTGTGATTGGCATCGGAATTGCGTATAGCCGAGCGAAGATAAACCCGAGGTAGGCAAGGGAAACAACACACTGACGAAGACATGCGCGAGAGGCGCAGCAAAAGGAGGGATAAACGATGACTCGGTGGACATGGGACCCTTTCCAGGAGCTGGAGGCGGTACGCCGTCAGATGGAACGGGTGTTGGAGGATGTTCGCGGTGGCCGGCGGCCGTTTTCACGGGCGGCTTTCCTGCCGGGACTCGCGGCACGGGGCTATCCACTGCTTAACGTCAACGAAGACGCAGACGCGGTCTATGTGGAAGCGTTGGCGCCGGGACTGAATCCTGACTCGCTCGACATCAGCGTGCGAGATGACGTGTTGCGGATCGCAGGTGAGAAACCCTCGGTGAACCCGGATATCAAAGCCGAGGCGTTCCACCGCAGCGAGCGCAATGCGGGTCGTTTTGTTCGGACGCTGAACCTTCCCACAGGGGTGGATGCCGACAAGGTCAAGGCCCAGTATGCCAATGGCCTGTTGACCATCACGCTTCCCAAGGCGGAAGAAGCCAAACCCAAGCAAATCGAAGTTTCGGTAAGTTAAGGGCTGATAGATGGACCAACAATCGAGTGTAAGGAGGTGTGTGCAATGAAAGAGGGAACCGTTCCCGAGAAAACCCAGCAGCAGGAACCCGAGGTGCAGGATACGCGCGAAGAGGCGCGTACGTCCACGCCCCCGGTAGACATATTCGAGAACAAGGACGGTTTGGTTGTGGTGGCCGACCTGCCCGGCGTCAAGAAGGAAGACGCCGATGTGCGGGTCGAGAATGGAGTTCTCACGCTCAAGGCCACGTCTCGAAGCGACCTGCCCGGGGAGCCCGTGCACCATGAGTATGCACTGCGCAACTTCTTCCGGCAGTTCCAGCTGAGCGAGGAAGTCGACCAGGAAAAGATCAAGGCGGAGATGAAGCACGGTGTGCTGATCCTCAACCTGCCCAAACGCGAAGAGACCAAACCGAAACAGATTACGGTGCAAGTGTCGTAACGGATGAGCTCGCCCGGCGGTGCGCCCGCACTGCCGGGCAGCGCGCTCATTACGAGTAAAGGAGGGGAGGCGACATGGCGAAGCTGCTTCCAGCAACTTGGCGCGGTTCGGTGGATGAGCTCAGAAATCGCTTCATGTACACCTTTGACCGGTGGCTGCCCGAGACGTGGCGGCGGGAAGCCGACACCATCGACTTGCGCGAATGGCCTCCGAGGTTCATCACCACCGGCAGACCGGTGATTGATCTCGAGGAAACAGACGATGACGTCGTCGTGAAGGCGGAACTCCCAGGCCTCAAGAAAAGCGATTTCAATGTTGAGGTCGACGGACGGCGGCTTGTGCTTCGCGGTGAAAAGACGGCGTCGCGCGCGGAGAAGGGCCGCGCATGTCATTACACCGAATGCGCCTACGGCTCGTTCTACCGCTCGGTGCCGCTTCCCTGCGAAATCGACGCAGACGCGACCAAGGCCAAATTCAAGAACGGCGTTCTGACGGTAACCCTGCCCAAAACGCCCGAAGCCAAGGCCCGCGATTGTCGCGTGAAGATAAACTGAGGCGTGCGGCCTGAAGACTCCTGCAAGCGCTCCCGCTTGAAAGCATGGGGCGCTGTTTGTTTTGAAGGTGGAGGCCATGGGAACATTCGGTGGCATTTCCTGCCGTTTTGCGGCCCGACCTGGTCGGGGGTGTTCCCAGTGTTGGCACAGGGTGTCCGCCGGGGGCTTTCGCGACTGGAATCAAGGCGAGAGCATGGCGTAGGATGGACACACGCTAACGGGGTGCAACCGGAGGGAAGGAACACCGCATCATGTTGCGACGTATCGCGGTTCTGACGGCGGACAAGAAATACTTCAGCAAGATCTCCAAAGCGGATGAGGATCCCGAGACTCAGTTCGTACAGGTGCCTCCGGGTGCGGCGCTGCCGCCCGCGTCAGTGGGACTGATTGCCCCGACGGCCAAGCAGGACCCGAAAGACGTGCTCGAGGCGGCGATCGGGCTGGCGCAGCGGTACGACGAACTGCTGTATCTCATTGCCGACGTCGTGGATTCTCAGGAGGGAGTGGTCGCGGGCACGTCGCGGCGCGTTCAAGAACATGCCGCGCGGTTTGCCGCGGCCTTGGAGCTGCCTGCCGAGGAACACCTGGCGTTGACCCGCGCGGCCCTGCTTCGCGGCATCGGCATGCTGAAAGTGCCCGTCGATGTCCGTTTCAAAAAGGACATGCTAACCTATGATGAATGGGCGCTGCTGCACGCGCACCCGCAGTTTGGCGCGGAAATGGTCGCGGAAACACGTGCGCTCAGAGACACCGCCGACATTATCTTGACCCACCACGAATGCTACGACGGGACCGGTTATCCTGAGGGCATCGAGGGCGACCAGATCCCGCGGCTGGGGCGGGCCATGAAAATCCTCGACGTCTACTGCGCTATGACCAGCCCGCGGCATTACCGCGAAGGCCACGCGAGCCATGAAGAAGCGGCCGAACACCTGAAATCCGAACGCGGCAAGCATTTCGACCCCGAACTGATCGATGTCTTCCTCGCCAACGATGTCGGCCAGACGCCCGCCCCGTAGTTTGATCGGGCGGGAGATGCGATTCCGCGCGGCGGGTCATTGGCGGGAATATGCCGGCGGCGGTTCGTCCTTGTCATCGTCTTGTTCGCGGCGGGCGAACTCGTCAAGCCGGGCCTTGAACTCGGATTCGTGGCCGCGATCCACCGGGTGGTAATACGTTCCCCGCGCCACGCCATAGTGCTGAACCACGAACCCATCCTCGCCGTCATGGGCGTACTGGTAGCCCGTCCCGCGGCCCAAACGTTTCGCGCCGGGATAATGCGCATCCTGCAAGTGTTTGGGCACGGCGACGGTTTTGCCTTCGCGCACATCGGCAAGCGCGGCGTCGATGCCGGCATAGGCGGCGTTGCTCTTGGGCGCACACGCGACATAGGTAGCGGCCTGGGCAAGGATGATGCGCGCCTCGGGCAAGCCGATGAACTCGCAGGCCTGCCATGCGGCGGTCGCCACCACGAGCGCCTGGGGATCGGCGTTGCCGACATCTTCGGAGGCGGCGATGCAGATGCGGCGCGCAATAAAACGCGGCTCCTCGCCCGCCTCGAGCATCAGGGCCATCCAATACAGCGCGGAATCCGGGTCGGTGCCGCGCATGCTCTTGATGAACGCGCTGGCCGCGTCGTAATGCTGGTCGCCCGTGCCGTCGTAATGGATGAGTTTGCGCTGGATCGACTCCTGAGCGGTCTCGATGGTGATGTGAATGCTGCCGTCGGCCGGGGGCGTGGTGAGCATCGCTATCTCGAGGCCGTTCAGCGCGCGCCGGGCATCGCCTTCGGCATAGCGGGCGAAGTGCCTCAGCGCGCCGCCGTCCACGTTGATCTCGAACTCGGACATGCCGCGCTCGGGATGCGCTAGTGCGCGCTCGAGCAGGGCGGCCACATCGTCTTCCTCGAGCGGTTTCAACTCGAAGACCTGTGAACGCGACAGCAACGGCGCAACGACCGAGAAAAAGGGGTTTTCGGTGGTCGCGCCAATCAGGATGATGTTGCCGTTTTCGACGTCGGGCAGCAGGGCGTCCTGCTGGGCACGGTTGAAGCGGTGGATTTCGTCAATAAAGACGATGGTCCTGCGGTTTTCGTGAATGCGGCGTTCTTTGGCGGCGCGAATGAGTTCGCGCAACTCTTTAACGCCCGATGTGACCGCATTGAGGTTCGCAAACTCGGATTTCGTGCGCATGGCGATGATGCGCGCCAGCGCCGTCTTTCCACAGCCCGGCGGGCCATACAGGATTAGCGACGTGATGCGGTCGGCCTCGATGGCACGGCGCAGAATCTTTCCCTTGGCGAGGATGTGGTCCTGTCCCACAAGCTCGTCAAGCGTGCGCGGCGCCACCCGGCGGGCCAACGGGGCTTCCTTGCGCAACCGGTCCGCGGCGGCGTGTTCAAACATATCCTGGGCCATGGCGCTGATCGTACTCCAGCAGCCACCCCCGAGCAAACCGCTGCCACGCGTGCCCGCTCGCATGGCACACGGCAACCCGTGGCATCGGCGTCATCCTGCGTAGAAAAACGGCATATCTGATTGCTGCCGTGCCGGGGTTAAATCCCCCATGTTCAATGATCTTGCGTACAGGCCTGATCACAGGGCAGCGGGGTCAGCATGATGTTTCGGAACATGATCGCGCTGCCTTCGCTCTGCAGACCGACGAATCCTTCCTCGGGCACTTCTATGCCCGTCGCCTTATTCTGGAACGTGCCGTTGACGATCAGCTCGAGGGTGTCGCCTTTGCAGATCAGCTCGTACTTATTCCATTCGCCGGGCTCTTTCTCGCTCGA